>DASPVS010000380.1:0-5391 GCA_035622235.1 Acidimicrobiales bacterium
CTGACGGCCCATTCGCCGAGACCAAGGAACAGATGGGTGGCTTCTTCCTCGTCGAGTGCAAAGATCTCGACGAAGCGATCGAGGTTGCCTCAAAGATTCCCTCGGCGAAGGACGGCACGATCGAGGTGAGGCCGATTTGGGAGATGCAGTAGACGCTGATGGCGCGGTCAGCGAAGCGTTTCGCTCAGAGTGGGGGAGTGTCGTAGCCCACCTGATCCGCGTGACCGGGGACTGGGACCTGGCGGAGGAGTCCGCTCAGGACGCGTTTGCGAAGGCGCTCGAGCGCTGGCCCGTGGACGGCGTCCCGAAGAACCGTGCGGGGTGGTTGAAGACGACCGCTCGTAATCGTGCTCTGGACCAATTGCGCCGCAGAGCCGTGGGAACGTCGAAGCTGCACGAAGTCGCCGTCTCTACGGTGGGAGACGAAGTGCGCGAAGGGGGAACAGGCGGCATCGTGGACGACAGGCTCCGCTTGATGTTCACGTGCTGCCACCCCGCATTGCCCGTCGACGCGCAGGTGGCGCTGACGCTGCGAACCCTCGCCGGGCTTACCACCTCGGAGATTGCACGTGCGTTTCTCGTGCCGACCGAAACGATGGCCAAACGCCTCGTGCGCGCCAAGCGCAAGATTCGCGACGCACGCATCCCTTATCGCGTCCCTGCTTCGGACCAGCTCGCGACGCGCCTCGTCGCGGTGCTGGCAGTTCTGTACGCGTTGTTCAACGAGGGCTATTGCGCGAGCGCGGGAGAGGACCTGGTTCGTCAAGGCCTGTGCTCTGAGGCGATCCGTCTGGCGCGCCTGCTCGCAGGGCTCATGCCCCAAGAGCCCGAAGTAATCGGGTTGCTGAGCCTCATGATCCTTCACGACGCGCGCAAAACTGCACGCGTGGACGTGGCGGGGAATTTCGTGACCCTCGAGGACCAGGACCGCACTCTCTGGCGCCGCGACGCGATCGACGAGGGGATCGGCCTTCTCGACGTAGCGATACGTTTCGGACGTCCCGGCCCCTACCAGGTGCAGGCGGCGATCGCCGCGTGCCACGCGGCCGCTCCGAGCGCGGGGGAGACCGATTGGGAAGAGATCTCGCTGTTGTACGGGCGGCTCAGTCAGATGGTTCCGTCTCCCTTCGTGACGCTCAATCGCGCGGTTGCAGTAGCGATGGACCGAGGACCGGCCGCGGGCCTCTCGATCGTCGACGAGCTCGAAGCGGCTGGCAACCTCTCCGACTACTACTTGTACTCCGCCACTCGGGCCGACCTTCTTCGCCGTCTCGGCCGCAGCGAACAAGCCGCCGAGGCATACAGGCGTGCCCTCGAAACGGCTCCGACCGACGTCGAGCGGCGCTATCTCAACAAGCGCCTGGGCGAGACATCAGCCGTCCAATAACGGACGGGCCGCCGGTTCTCGTTTCTGTCAGATCCGGTTGCATTTCCCGCTGAATCTTCGGCGGTCGGGTCCTTCTCACGATCTGTCGTTCGTCCTTAGTGAGAAGCTCACAGAAAGGAACTTGCGATGGCAAAGTTCTTGTTCGTCTACCGTGCGCCGAAGAATTACAAAGTCGGCACCGCATCAGCAATTGACGCATGGAGCAAGTGGTTCGACGACTTGGGTGACAACGTGGTCGAACGCGGCAATCCGGTGTTCGAATCCGCAACGGTCGGAAATTCCGGCTCAGACGGCATGGCCCTCGGGGGCTATTCGCTCATCGCAGCCGACGACCTCGAAGAGGCGCTCACCCTTGCAAAGGGATGTCCGTTCGTGGGACAAGGCGGGGACGTGGAGGTCGGCTCGATAACGGTGCTCGACGGGCCGGTGGCTTGACGCCTCTGTTATTCGCCTCGCCGTCTCGCCTCGCCTCTTTGACTCGTTGACCGACGGGCGCCTTGTTGACCGACGGGCGCTTGGTTGACTCGTCGACCGTTCGTCGCCTCGTCTACCGACGGGCGCCTGGTTGACCGACGGGCGCTTGGCTGACTCGTCGACCGTTCGTCGCCTCGTCGCTTCGTCTCCCGACGGGGGCCTCGTCTGTCGCCTGCCTCGCCGCCGCCCGAGCGTGCTGAGATGGTGTGCCGCGAGGAGGTTCCCATGGCAGAGAGTGTGGGCGAGACAGCGACGTCACATCGGCGGGGGCTACACCCCCACCGCTTGGCGGTGAATCGTTACCTGGCGTTGCTCGTAGGACTCGTGGCGGCGGGACTCGTACCTTGGACGGTTTTCCTAGCACTCACTTTGCCGAAGCGATATGACGTGCACGACTGGACACTGCTGTGGACGGGTTTCGATGTGCTCCTTTGCCTGGTCCTCGCGGAGTTCGCACGTTCGGCGTGGATGCGCAGGCAGGTGGCGGTTGCGACGGCGATCGTGGCCGGCACCCTGCTCGTCTGTGACGCGTGGTTCGACTTTGTGACTTCATGGGGCAACCCCGACCACTGGGTGTCGATCGTCACCGCGGTCTTCGGCGAGCTCCCACTCGCCGCTTTCATGTTCTGGATCGCATACCGAGTGATGACGAGAGCCGTGGCTGCGTTTCACGCCTTGTCAGGTGCCGAGGGAATGCCGCCGAGCATCTTCCACGCCCCGCTCATGACCGGTGTCGTGGATCCTCGTGGCTCAGCCGCTGCGTCAGGTGACAGGACACCGATTCAGACGCTTCCCATAGCCGTTCCCGAAAGCTCCGCTGTGACGATCATGTCGGATCTCCATTCGGCACTCGAGAGCATCGGCAGCTCTGGCGACGGCAGCTCGTCGGACAAGGGTGACATCACCAAGGCGCGCCAAGCGGTCGAGCGCGCGCTCACGGAGGTGCAGCAAGCCTGTCGCTTCTCGGGCTCGGCCGCGACCTAGGGCCGACCCAAGGGGCAAGAGAGGCTCCCGAGCACAACCTCTAAGGTGGGGTAACCCTCGCTCGCCTGAGGCCAGTGCGCTCTGACCGCCGCGGAGAAAAGGGAGGCCCATATGACGGGGAAGGCGTTGACCGATCTACCCGCCTGGGAGGCCCTCGGGCGCCACTACCCGGAGATCTCGAGGCAGCACCTGCGGGATCTGTTCGCGCGGGATCCAGACCGGGCTCAAAGATTCACCGCGAGAGCCGCCGGCATCCACCTCGACTATTCGAAGAACCGGATCACCGACGAGACGATGCGGCTCCTTCTCGATCTGGCCAGGGAGACCGACGTCGCCGGCAGACGAGATGCGATGTTCCGTGGTGAGCACATAAACGTCTCGGAGAACCGAGCGGCCCTTCACGTCGCGCTTCGAATGCCCAAGGGGACCTCTCTGGTCGTGGACGGCGTAGACGTCGTTCGTGAGGTCCATACGGTGCTCGACGCCATGTACGCGTTCGCCGGCCGTGTGAGGTCAGGGGAGTGGAAGGGTCACACGGGAAAACCCGTTCGGAACGTGATCAACGTCGGAATCGGGGGTTCCGATCTCGGCCCTGTGATGGCTTACGAAGCACTCCGCCACTACAGCCGTCGCGACATGACGTTCCGCTTCGTCTCGAACGTGGACGCAACCGACTTCGTCGAAGCGACGCGAGATCTCTCCGCGGAAGAGACGCTCTTCATCATCTCCTCCAAGACGTTCAGCACCCTCGAGACCATCGAGAACGCCACCTCGGCCCGGAACTGGATCGTAGACAGTCTGGGGGACGACGCGGTTGCACAACACTTCGTGGCGGTGTCGACGAACGCAGAGCTCGTCTCGGCTTTCGGCATCGACACCAAGAACATGTTCGGCTTCTGGGACTGGGTGGGCGGCCGTTACTCGATGGACTCCGCGATCGGTTTGTCCACTCTCCTAGCAGTGGGAGAGGACAACTTCCGCGACCTTCTCGCGGGCTTCCACGAGATGGACGAGCATTTTCGCACCACGCCCCTGGAGGAGAACATGCCCGTGATCATGGGCCTGTTGGCGGTCTGGTACGGGGATTTCTTCGGGGCCCAGACGTCGGGCGTGATGCCCTATGACCAGTACCTCAAGCGTTTTCCCGCCTACCTACAGCAGCTCACGATGGAATCGAACGGCAAGCATGTGACGCTAGCGGGCCACGACGTCGACTATCAGACGGGAGCGGTTTACTGGGGCGAGCCGGGTACCAACGGTCAGCACAGCTTCTATCAGTTGATCCACCAGGGAACGAAGCTGATCCCACTGGACTTCGTCGGGTTCGGAAAGAGCCTGAACCCGCTGAGGGACCATCACGACATCTTGTCGTCCAATATTTTCGCTCAGGCTCAAGCGCTCGCGTTCGGGAAGACGGCGGACGAGGTGCGCGCCGAGGGGACTCCAGACAACGTGGTACCGCACAAGGTGATGCAGGGAAACCGCCCCAGCAATGTGCTCCTCGCCGAGGAGCTCACACCTCGAATGCTCGGTTCGCTGGTCGCGCTGTACGAGCACAACGTCTTCACTCAGGGTGCGGTCTGGAACATCGACTCCTTCGACCAGTGGGGCGTCGAGCTTGGCAAAGTGCTCGCGAAACGCATCGTCCCCCAGCTCCAGAGCTCGAGCGAACCGACCCTGGACCACGATTCGTCGACGAATTCGTTGATCCGTCTGTACCGGAGGCTGAAGGCGCGATAGAGAAACGAGTCGAATGAGAACCGAAAGAGCAGCACTGACCGGACTGGAGGTGGCATCGAATGGCAACTGATTCTCCGATGCAACTGGGCATGATCGGGCTCGGCCGAATGGGTGCCAATCTCGTCCGCCGCTTGATGCGCGACGGTCACCGATGTGTCGTCTACGACGTGAACCCTCAAGCGGTGAAAGACCTCGAGGCAGAGGGGGCGGAAGGATCGTCGTCCCTGAAGGAATTCGTGGCAAAGCTCGAACGTCCCAGGGCCATGTGGATCATGGTTCCAGCGGCGATAGTACAGACGACGCTCGACGACCTCAGCGGTCTCGTCGAAGAGGACGACATCATCATCGACGGGGGAAACTCGTATTACCGAGACGACATCAAACGTGCGAAAAAACTTGCGCGTGAAAAGATCCACTATGTCGACTGCGGCACGAGTGGCGGCGTCTGGGGCTTTGAGCGCGGCTACTGCCTGATGATCGGAGGCGAGACCGGACCTGTGACTCATCTGGACCCGATCTTCAAGACGATCGCACCCGGAGAGTCGAGCGCGCCGCCCACCCCGAGCCGCACCAAGAAAGGGACCGCTCCGGACGGCTATCTGCACTGCGGGCCCAACGGAGCCGGCCATTTCGTGAAGATGGTCCACAACGGAGTCGAGTACGGGATGATGGCCGCGATCGCCGAAGGACTGAACATCATTCACCATGCCGATGCCGGCAAGAAGGCTCCCTCCGAAGTGGACGCCGAGACCACTCCGCTACGGGATCCCGAGGCCTATCAGTACGACATCGACGTCGGTGAGGTG
>DASPVS010000381.1:0-3609 GCA_035622235.1 Acidimicrobiales bacterium
AGACGAGGGCCTTCACACGATTTCCTTTCTTCGAAGGTCGTCGAGCTCGTCCGTGTCTAGGCCGACGGTCTCGCACCAAACCTCTTCGTTGTGGGCACCGAGTCCCGGCGCTCCCGCCGGCGTTGCGTGCGTCTCGCCCACGAGTCGTGGGAAGGGTCCTTGTTGCAGCAACGGGCCGAGAACGGGATCTTCGACACGCACAAGATCGCCGCGTGCTGTCATGTGCGGATCCGAGACGATGTCGCGGGCTGTGTACGCGCTCGCGACCGGCACGTCGTTTTCCACGCACAGTCGCTCGATCTCAGAAGCGCTCCGTGCCCGAGTCCAGTCGGTGACGATGGCGTTGATCGCATCCGCGTTGGTTGCTCGCTCGGCGAGGGTCGAGAAGCGCGGGTCCTCGAGCAGCTCGGTCCTCTCCATTGCCCGGCACAACCTCGCGAAATTGGCGTCCGATGCTCCGACGACACAGACGAAACCCCCATCGGCAGAAGGAAAATTGTCGAGAGGCGCAGAGTTGGAAAGCCTGTTTCCTTCCCGTGCTCGTACTACGCCGAGTCGCTCGTAAGCAGGAACGGTCCATTCGAGGATGCGCAGGATCGATCCGTAAAGGGACGCGTCGACGACCGCGCCCCGTCCGGTTCCCACCGTGCGGGAATCCCTCCGGTAAAGAGCGGCGAGAGCGGCTTCGGCTGCAAAGACGCCGGTGAGATAGTCCGCGACGGTAACTCCTGGCCTGACCGGAGGACGGTCCGGTTCACCCGTCAGATTCAGCAAACCTCCGTAAGCAACCCCGATGCGGTCGAGACCTGGCCTGTTTGCATAAGGCCCGGACTGACCGAAGGCGCTGATTCGAACTGTCACGATTCGCGGGTCGAGTTGCGAGGGACCTATTCCCCATTCTTCGAGGGTCCCGGGCCGAAAATTCTCGCAAACAACGTCGGAGACAGCGGCGAGACGCCGGAAGAGGGCCTGTCCTTCTGCGGTCCGCAAGTCACAGGTGACGCTCTTGCGTCCCCTCCCCTCGACGGCCCAGAACAACGAGTACTCGCCTCCACCCGGACTCTCGGCGAACGGCCCGATACCGCGCATGAAATCGCCGGCTCCGGGCTGCTCGACTTTGATGACTTCTGCACCCCACTCTCCGAGGAGCCCCGCGCAGAACGGCGCGCCGATGCGCGTGCCGACGTCGACGACTCTCAGACCTTCGAGCGGCCGCACCACGCGGACCGTCAGCTCTTCGGTGGGGGGTCGCCCCCGTCCCTCGCCGCGAGCACCTCTTTCATGGAGCCCATCTTCTTGCGTTCTTCGAGGGCCGTTAGCGCAGTGTCCGTGTTGTGAGCCCACTGATGTGCCATGAAGTGGTACTTCCATGAAGCGCTCTTGCCCATGAGCTCACCGACGTGATTGATCGAGCTCTTCACCACTTGCGCGGTCACCGGGGGTACCAACGCCACTCGCTCCGCCAATTCCCGTGTTCTTTCGGCCAGTTCCTCCCGCGGCACGACGCGGTTGACCAGACCGAGTCGCATCGCTTCGTAGGCGTCGAGCTCTTCGGCGGCAAACAGGAATTCCTTCGCCTTGCGGATCCCGAGCTCCCAAGGCTCGACGAGCAACTCCACCCCCGCGCCCGTCATCCTGAGCACCGGGTTCGAGAACATCGCGTCGTCCGCAGCAACAATGAGGTCGCACATGCAGGCGAGCATCAGACCTGCAGCGACGCATTTGCCTTGTACCGCCGCTATGGTCGGCTTACGGAAGTCATGGATTCGGCGGCACCGTTCGACGTACATGACCTCTTCATGGCGGAACTTTCCCTCGGGCGTTTCTCTCATTCGAACCCAGGCATCGGCCCCAGGTTCTGTCACGAGCGACTTGAGGTCGTGGCCAGCACTGAAATGCTTGCCTTCTCCAGCGAGCACCACGACTCGGACGGCTTCATCGGCGTCTGCCCGCTCGAACGCCGCGTCGATCCCGTCGATCAGGGCAGTGTTCTGGGCGTTCGCAACCTGAGGCCGATTCATCGTGATCGTTGCGACGGCTCCGCTCACGTCGTAGCGGACTACGGGCTCATTGCTGGACACAGTTTGTTTCCCTTTCCGGCCAGTAGTAGCCGGTAGTAGCAGTAGTAGCCGGTGGTAGCAGTAGTCAAAGGACGCCCCTGGACGCGACCTGCCTGACCCATGTCTCGAACTACAGGCTTTCTCGAGAAGGCTCACGTGGGAGGCCGAGGACGCGCTCTCCTATGACGTTGTGCTGGATCTCGTTGGTCCCAGCGAATATCGACGAGGCTTGATAGTAGAGCCACGATCGTTGCCACGATCCGTCTCCGGGATTAGCGGTGGCATCGCGCCACAACGGTGCTGCGGGTCCGAGCACGTCGAGGGCCAGAGCGTGGAGGCGCTTGCTCATCTCGCTCCAGTAGAGCTTCAGGATGCTGCCCTCCGGGCCGGGCTCGAGCCCCTTCTCGAGCTGTGTCAGCGACCGCCAGTTGTGAAGCTGAAAGAGACGCACCTCGACGAACGCCTGCGCCAGTCTCGGGCCGAGGCGCTCGTCGTCCAACGCTCCGAGATCTACGGCCGTTCTGAAGAGCTCGTCGAGATGCTGCAAGTGGATCACCAGCTGACGGGGGTTTACACCGCGTTCGTGCGACAGCGTGGATCCCGCCACGCGCCAGCCTTCGCCCGGAGTGCCGATGATCCTGTCCGAAGGAACGAAGACGCCATCGAGAACGACCTCGTTGAATTCGGCGTCACCGGTCAGTTGAAGAAGTGGTCGCACCTCCACACCCGTGGAGCGCATGTCCACCACCAGACACGACAGGCCTTTGTGCTTCGCAGCGAGAGGATCGGTTCGGGCGAGGCACAGTCCCCAGTCAGCGAACTGGGCGTACGACGTCCAGACTTTCGAGCCGTCGAGAACCCAACCGCCCTCTACTTCGCGTGCCGAAGTACGTACCGAAGCGAGGTCCGAACCTGCGTCGGGCTCGCTGAAGAGCTGGCACCAGAGCTCTTGCGCAGCGAGTATCGAAGGGAGCCAACGTTGCTTCTGGGCGTCGGTACCGTGGGCCAAAAGGGTCGGACCGGCGAGGTTGACACCGATTCGGCCGACCAGCTCCGGTGCGCGAGCGCGCGCCAATTCCTCTTGAACCACGAAGTTCGCAGCCGCGCCCAGTGCACGACCCCCGTAAGCCGTCGGCCACGTGATGCCGACCCACTTGCCGTGAGCGAGCTTTTCTTGCCACCCGCGGAGGAAGTCGACCTCCTCTTCCAGGTCGTCGAAACGCGGCGGTAACCCGACGCCGTATTCCCAGGGGAGGTTGGCGTGCAGCCACTTCTGCAGCTCGATGCGCAATTGGCTTTCTTCAGGCGTCTCTGCGAGATCCATACGTGCTTTGAGCATGACACACACGTCAGGTTCAACTCCTGTCGTGGCTAGGCTCCCGCTCCGTGGACTTCGACCTCTCGGAGGACCAGCAAGCACTGCGTGAAGCCGCACGCGCGTTGTTGGACGACGTCTCGGGACCGGCCCGCGCCCGCGAGGTGAGCAAGACCCCCGGACACTATGACCGCGAGCTCTGGGCGGAAATGGCGAAGCAGGGCTGGTTCGCCG
>DASPVS010000382.1:0-2975 GCA_035622235.1 Acidimicrobiales bacterium
TCGATGTCGTGGCGCATGCTCTCGAACCCGCCTACCGAGAAAGCGCTTATCACGTACTCGGCTCCGTCAAGGCCCTCGTCGATGTCGGTCGTCTCACGCACTTGGAGCGGGATGTTCCTACGTTCGGCGATGTGAGCGCCGAGCTTTCCCATCAGAGCGAGAGCGCCAGCGTCGATGTCCTCGAGCGTCACCTCAGCGTCAGCAAGTGATGGGTGGTTCGCGAAGTCCACAAGCAGAGTCGAGCTCCAATGCGTGCTTCCACCACCGACAATTGTGATCCTGGCCCCCATGGGACCGACCGTAATCGTTTTTAGGCTCTCGCGTCGTCCCAGCGTCGTGGCTCGGCGTTTCTTTGTCGGCCCTCGACCGATGAGACAGCTGTCACGGCTCAGACGGGCCAATGGGACGAGGAGTTTTCAGATCGACCCTATGGGAACTATCCACTCGTGATCTGCGCCACCGACCGCCTTCGAGAGTCTCATTCGGCCAGCTCGATTGGTACGACGATCACAGAGATCAGCTCGTCGTCGCGAACGACGTCCAACGCGACCTCGTTACCGATGAGCCGTGACGTCATAAGGGATTGAAGCTTCCCGACGTCCTCGATCTGTGTTCCATCGATCCCGACGATTATGTCTCTCGGTTTCAGTCCAGCTTTGCTGGCGGGCGACCCCTCGACGACCGAGACGATCTGAAGTCCCTGCGACTGCTTCGTGAGACCGGCCACCCGTTTGGAAAGTGGATAGGAGCCTCCACCCACGCCGATGTAAGCCCGACGCACGCGCCCGTCCGCCATGAGCGCGCCGATGATCGTCCGCGTGTACGCGTTGATCGGAACGGCCAGGCCGAGGCCTTGCCCGACGAAAGGTCCCACTACAGCGGTGTTGATACCCACCACCTGTCCCGAGGAATCGGCCAGCGCACCTCCGGAATTTCCAGGGTGAAGCGCGGCGTCGGTTTGTATGACGTTGTCGACGATCCTCATCGCCTTTCCCGTGGCCGTCGGGATCGATCTGCCGAGGGCACTTACGACCCCTGCGCTGACAGAGCCGGCGAAGCCCAGTGGGCTTCCGATCGCGATCACCAGTTGGCCGACCCGAAGTTTGTCAGCGTCTCCCAACAACGCGGAAGGAAGATCTCGTGCGGCTACCCGGACGACGGCGAGATCGGAGAGCTTGTCCGCCCCGACCAACTCGAAGCGCGCGTCAGCTCCCTGGGAGAAGACGGCGCTGCCCGTGCCTCCCTGTTCGACCACGTGGGCGGACGTGAGGAGGAAGCCGTCCGGCGTTATCGAGACCGCAGAGCCTGACCCCGCGCGCCTGCCTTTTTGCTCGACGGTGAGGCTGGCCACGCAGGGAAGCAGCATCTCAGCGACCGAAGTGACGACTCTCGAGTAGGCGTCGAGGGCGTCGTCACCCCGCGACGTGCCGCTTTCTGAACCCTCGCCATGGAGCGAACCCTCGCCAGGGAGCGAACCCTCGCCAGGGACGATCGTCGAGTTTGCCCCCACGTCAATCGCTATCGACATGACTACGCAGTCCCTTCCTGCCCGGCGGTTTCGGTCCCGAGCCCTACGACGATCGACAGCTCCTCGGTTCCTCTCACCACTCCGAGTTCGACCGACCCGCTCGCCCCGGCGGCGTCGACGGCTTCGGAAAGGACGTCGTGGCTCGTCACATTCGAACCCCCGACCGAGACGATCAGATCCCCTTTTCTGATGCCGGCTCGATCAGCGGGCCCGCCGCTTTCGACGCCGCGGACGAGAAGGCCTTCGCGGGGCTCTAGGCCGACCGCTGCGCGAAGCCTCCGTGCCACATGAGTCGGCGCGATCGCGATCCCCAGACGGACACGTTGCGGTGCTTCTCCTCTCGCCAGGGCTGACAACCTGCTCACGAAGGACTCGTCGGCAGGCAGCCCGGCATAGAAGCCCTCGCCGAGGCGGTGGGTGTTGAGCGCGACGACCCGACCGGTCGCGTCGACCAGAGGACCCCCCGAAGAGCCTCGGGCGAGTGGCGCCGTGTGCTCGACGCTGCCCGGGATCCGCCGACCACGTGGGCCGCGGAACTCACGGTCCACCGACGACACGGTGCCTATGGTCACCCGCAGTCCAGAGCCGTGCGGGTTCGCCAGCGCTGCGACGACAGTTCCTACAGGGGGCACGTCCGAGGCCCATTCGACCTGTGGTGCTTCGGCGGTATCTACGCTGATCACAGCTAGATCCGCATCCACGTCCGCAGCCGCCAGATGCCCGGTCGCCGTGCGACCGTCGGAAAAGCGCACGTCGACCTCCTCGGATCGAACGTTGTGTGCGTTAGTGGCGACCAGCGAGGGCCCGATGACCACTCCACACCCGGCTCGACCGACAGACACGACAGACGGGCCCACACGGGCCGATACGTCCTTCACCACAGCGGCAACATCATCAAGAACGGTCACAGACTTCCTCCCTGCTCACTTCGCTCACTTCGAAGGCCATCTCGACCTCCACGCTCGTCCTAACGGTAGGATCTTATATCGACTTGCAACTTGCAAGTTACAGGGAGTGGCGATGACGGACTTGTCCCCTGCGCTGGAGCGAGCGGTGGCCACTGTCGGCGACCGCTGGAGCCTTCTCATCGTCGCGGCTCTCATGGACGGGCCGCAGCGGTTCGGTGAGCTGCAGGAGGCGATCCCGGGGCTAGCCCCGAACGTCCTGTCGGCTCGGCTACGACATCTCGAGCGGCACGGGGTCATCGTCTCGAAGCCGTACTCGAAGCGGCCGCTCCGAGTCAGCTACAGCCTGACGGCCAGGGGCGCTGAGCTGGCCGGAGCGATCAGGCTGCTAGTTGCCTGGGAGGCCGGAATGGGAGCGGCAAGCGGGTCCTCGGACGAGGTCGGAGCACCCCTTCACGAGGTCTGCGGCACACCCCTCGAGCCACGTTGGTGGTGCAACACTTGCGGGCGCGCTGCGGATGAGGAGGAGGTCGATGTCTCGT
>DASPVS010000383.1:0-15992 GCA_035622235.1 Acidimicrobiales bacterium
GCGTGTACGTGCCACGCTGGCAAAGCGAGCGCCTGGCTCAAGAGGCCGTCTCTCGGCTCCCGAACGACGGATTCGCCATCGACCTTTGTACAGGGGCAGGGGCAATCGCGGTCGTGCTCATGCGTCGACGCCCGCTGGCACGAATCCTCGCCACCGAGCTGGATCCTGTCGCTGAGATCTGCGCGCGCCGGAACGGAGTCGAGGTTTACAGAGGAGACATGGCCGGAGGTCTCCCGGCTTTTTGCAACGGTAAAGCCGACGTTGTCACTGCGATCGTTCCCTACGTTCCGACGGCGGATCTGCACCTCTTGCCTCGCGACGTGCTCGCCAAGGAGCCGGTCCACGCTCTCGACGGTGGGAAGGACGGTACGGACTTCCTTTGCAGAGCGATCGTCGATGCCGCATCGCTTCTGCGAAATGGAGGATCTCTGCTCCTCGAGCTGGGAGGGGACCAAGCGCAGGTTCTCGAGCCCGTCCTTTTTGCTAACGGCTATCGGGAGGTCGAATTGTCTCTGGACGACGACGGAGAGCTGCGAGCGCTCTTCGCGATTCGTTGACCCCGGTCGGATGTGCCCTCAGATCTCCGCGTTGGATGTCCCCTCAGGATCCCCCCTCGGATCTCCCCTTCGGACCTGACACCTCTTCAGAGATTCTCATTTCGACCTCTCCGCGACAAATGACCGTGCAACGGAAACTCTTATCGCAGCGAAATCGGCACGCCCCCTGACTCCGCAGAACGGTAAACGGCATCGACGAGCCGGTGTGCCGTCAGCGCCTCCGTAAAATCGGGCCCAGGCATGTCACCAGCGTTCACGGCGTCTACAAATGCGCGGTCAGCTTCTGCATACAACCGGATCGCAAGGCCGACGTCGTCCAAAGCGAGTGGCAATTCCTCCACCCATGAGGGTAGAGGACACGTTCGCTCTTCGAGAGCGTCACTCTTCTGGACATGGAGAGGTCCCAGGAAATCATCGTCGAGCCAGACCAGCCCTCGGCGACAGAAAACCTCAACCCTGCGGGTCGAGGGGCGGCTCAAGATGTCGTGCCAGACGCTGACCAAGTGCGCGCTGGCCCCGGAAGCGAACCTCAAGGTCGCATTGGCGCTGTCTTCGATGCCGGGATGTCCCGAGAAATTTGACGTCCTCCCCGATACCTCGTCTATCTCTCCGAGGCAGAACCGGAGTATGTCCAGGTCGTGAATCGAGTGTTCGATCAAGCACCCACCACCGGCCTGGCTGACATCTCCGCGCCAGGTCGAACCGTACATTCCTTGGATCGGAAAGTACTGGTCGTCTCGAAACACGACGGCCATCGGTTCCCCAAGTTCCTCTGATTGCACGATGTCCCGAAGTGCGCGGAAAACGGGCGTGGATCTTAGAACCAGGCCGACCTGGGCCGGTATCGCGTTTGCGGTCACGATCGACGTGAGCGCTTCCACACGCGTTATGTCGCGGTCGAGGGGTTTTTCGCAGAACACCGCCTTACCGGCTGCTGCGACCAACTCGACGACCTCACCATGTGATGCGGTGGGGGTGCACACCCAAACTGCATCGCAACTGTCCACGAGCTCGCCCGCATCTCGTGCGGTCCTCATTTCGAGGGCGTCTGCGAATCGCGACATCCTCGTCGGGTCTGTGTCGAAGACACAGCTGAGCGATGCGTCGATTACGCCAGAGTCGGCCATCGCTCTGAGTCCGAGCGCATGCGCCCAGGCGATGAGTCCGGCTCCCACAACGCCAATTCGCAACATGGTTGGCAAACTACGTTGATTGGATGGACCGTGACACGCTTCTCGCTGCAGGGGACAGGAACCTGGCCGAAGTTCTTCGGCTCGCAGCCAGAACGGCGCCTGACGGATTCGTCGAGGACGACGGGCGATTGCTGCTGGTCTCGTCGTCCAGAAGATGGCCAGGCCCCTACCACAATGGTGCGATTCGACTCGACTCGTCTATGCGGCCGACCGATGTTCTCGACCGGGCTCGGGAGTTCTTCGCGAGCCGTTGTTCCGGGTACTGCATCTGGATCGCAGCTCATGCGGATGCAGACCTCGACGCGGCTGCGGCCGGTGCGGGACTAGCCCTCCTGTCCGACAAGGGGACGCCGCGTATGGCAGCACTCGACATCGACTCCAGCGCAGAGGTGCCCGAAGGCGTGTCTCTCGATGAGGTCACGAATGAAAAGGATCGGGAGGACTTCCTCGGCGTCACCGTCGAGGCATACAAGGAGGCGCCTCTCCCAATCGACGCCGCGCGAGCGCAGCTCTCGTGTATCGAGGCGCTGCGTGGACCCCGTGTCCGAGCCGTGATCGCACGTGACCACGGCGTTCCCGTTGCGGCGGCCATGGTGGTCGTGAGCGACGGTGTGGCGGGTGTTCAGATGGTGGGGACGATTCCGAGCGCTCGGAGGCGGGGCCTAGCTGAGCTCTGCACCCGTTGGGTATCCGACACCGGACGCGAGCTCGGAGCGACCGCTGTCGTCCTCGAAGCGTCCGAAGCCGGTGAGCCCGTCTACAAACGCATGGGGTTCGTCGAGATCTCACGCTATCGGTGGTACCTCGGTCCTCCTGCGATGAGATGATCTCGACGTGCGAATCGTGGGCTTTGAACACGTTCAGCTTTCGCTTCCAGAAGGGAGAGAGACCGAGGCGGACTCCTTCTATGTCGGATTGCTCGGATTCGAAGTCGAAGAGAAGCCCCCCGTCCTGGCCGCCCGAGGTGGGCGTTGGTACCGCTCGGGTGAAGTGCGGTTCCACCTTGGAGTCGAAGAGAATTTCCGTCCAGCGAAGCGTTCGCACCCGGCTTTTCTGATTCGGGACCTGGACGGGTTGGTGGCCGAGCTCGCTGCCTCCGGCGTGCCTGCTACATGGGACGAGAACATTCCGGGGATTAGGCGTTGCTACGTGTCCGATCCCTTCGGCAACCGGCTGGAGCTAGTCGCTTCGATCTGATCCTGCTTAGTAACAACAACCAATGAGCGACGGGCCTCTACCTATAGTTGGGACGTGAGTTCGACTTCGGCGAAGGTCGCAGACATCCGTTGGGGAAAGACCGACGTCGAAGGTCTGGGGAGCTTCAAAGACGTGAAGCTCTGGCCGGGCGGTGGCCGGGAGTGGAATTGGCTCGAAACGGGTACGCGCCACGAGCCGGGTGTTCTTCCAGCCGACGTCCAGGAACTCGTCGATCACGGTGCTCAGGTGATCGTTCTGAGCCGTGGCATGGAATTGAGGCTGCAAACATCTCCTGAGACTCTCGAGCTGCTCGAGGACCTGGGCGTAGAGGTCCACACAGCAGAGACCAGGGCCGCCGCCGGGCTTTACAACCGTCTTGCTGAGCGGCGGCCGGTCGGCTGCCTCATTCACTCCACCTGCTGATCCACCTGGTGACTTCACCCGCTGATCCACCTGGTGATCCACTCGCCCACTCCCACTGGGAGCCACACCCCAGTTTCGTAACATTGTTTCGTAACCAAGTTACGAATAGGGTTGGTCGTGCTCGAGGTCCTTTCGCCCAACGAGTGCCTGTCAGCTGAGGATCACAGTAGAAAGGAGTTTTCATTGTCCGGGCTCGTCACCTATCGGTCAGAAGATCAAATCACGTCGATCACCATGGACGACGGCAAGGTGAACGTGTTGTCGCCGGAGATGCTGTCGGAGCTCGATGGCGCCCTCAGTTGCGCACAGTCAGACGGGAACGTGGTCGTACTCGCCGGCCGTTCAGGAATCTTCTCCGCGGGCTTCGATCTTTCCGTGCTGCGAGGTGGGGGGCCCGATGCAATTTCGATGTTGCGATCGGGATTCGAACTTTCTGCACGCATATTGGAGTTCCCGCTCCCGGTTGTGATCGCATGTCCCGGTCACGCTGTGGCGATGGGGGTGTTCCTGTTGCTCTCCGGCGACTATCGAATCGGCGTTGACGGTCCGTATCGCATCACAGCGAACGAAGTTGCGATCGGTCTCACCATGCCCCGCGCCGCCGTCGAGATATGTCGCCAGAGACTCACCCCGGCCCATTTCAACCGCGCTGTGATGTTGGCCGAGACCTTCAGCCCCGCGGAGGCAGTCAAGGCAGGCTTTCTCGACATGGTCGTGTCTGCCGAGGACCTCCTGAATTCGGCACGCGGGACCGCTACTGCGCTCGCGTCGCTCGATCTCCGCGCGCATTCCTCGACCAAAAAGCGCGCCCGCGCTGAGACTCTGACCTGCCTCAGAAATGCGATCGAGGCAGACATGGCAGACCTGACGTTCACCGGTTAAGGCGCTTGACGCGTATGCCCAGACCCAAACAACGCACGACGGCGCTGCGCGACCGCGTGCTCGAAGTGGCTCTTTTGGTGCTTGCGGAAGAAGGTGTCGCAGGCGTGACCACTCGGAAGGTCGCGAAGGAAGCGGAGACCTCGCCTCCAGCCGTCTACGAATTGTTCGGTGACAAGGCAGGCCTGGTGAGGGAGATGTTCTACGAAGGCTTTCGAGTCCTACATCGTTATCTCGATCGACAGGGTGAATCAGAGGACCCGATCGACGATCTCAAGAGATTGTTCTACGGATTCAGGTCGTTCGCATGCGAGAACCCAGTGCTCGCCGGGCTCATGTTCTCCCGTCCGTTTGCCGAGTTCGATCCCGGACCGACCGAGAACGAGGCAGGAGCGACGCTCCGTGAATTGATCGTGGGGCGTGTCTGTCGGTGCAAAGACGCAGGAGCCTTCCATGGCAACCCGACAGATGCCGCTCACGTTTGTCTTGCTCTCGCTCAGGGGCTGGCTGCTCAGGAGACTGCCGGTTGGCTCGGGACGTCACGCGCATCGCGGAAAAGAAGATGGGATCTCGCGGTGGACTCACTCGTAAATGGAATGATGCCTGGCCGAACGAAATGACCGATTGCCCGAGGCCTCGGGGAAATCGCCACCAAACCGTCACCTACTCCTGCGGGTCGGCTTTGTTGCCTCGACATAGAGGCGAACGGTCTCGGACTCTCCCTCGTAGTGAGAACGGCGTTCGGTCATCGTGACCGCCAAACCCGCGTCTTCGGTTCTGTCGACGAGCTCGCCGAGCTGGAACAGCGTGGCCACGAATCCGACCGGTTCGTCGAGGAATTCATCTCGTGTGATCTCTCCGTCGCCCTCGTGGGCCGAGAAGAGCAGTCGGCCACCTGGCCGAAGGACCCTTTTGAACTCGTGCAGCACCGCGTCGAGCTCAGTTCTCCGAATGTGGATCAGTGAATAAAAGGCGAGCAACCCTCCGATTCGATCTGAAGCCAGAGGGAGCGATCTCATGTCTGCCGCCACCACGCAGTCGAGACGGACCGCGGCCAGCGCGACCATTTCGACGCTGAGATCAATCCCCAATACGGTACGACCGCGTTCTCGCACGAATTCGCCCACATGACCTGGGCCACATCCGATGTCGACGATCGGGTTCTCGGTGGAAGCTGCGAAAGCGGTGAGGATCTCGCGATCTCGCGGCTTGCGCTCGAGTTCGTCCAGGAAACGCCGTTCGTACTTGCGCGCCACACGATCGTAGGAGGCGGCCATCTCGTCCCATACCATGACCGACATTCTGTCGAACGCGATCCCCACGCCCATCATTCCTGGGAAAGAGCGGCTGCACTTGTCATTCGAAAGAGGCCGGAACGAGTTCTTATGTACAAGAGGATGGGACGAGCCGCACGTCGAAGGAGGGTGGAGTGGCCCATGTGACCTTTGTTGAGCAGATGGCCGCGGCAGCCGACTATTTCGCCATATTCGCCATCGCCCGCTCGGACGGGTCGGTGCAAGCGACGTTGGTGAAGGCCGGCGTGCTCGAGGATCCGGACAACGGTTCGCCGAGTGTCGGCGTGGTCGTCGGAGGTGACGCGCGAAAGCTCGTTCTTCTCCGGCAAAGTGGCCGAGCCACAGTCGTGTTTGCACGCGACGGCCAGTGGGTGGCGGTCGAAGGTCGGGCGCGGCTGGAAGGTCCCGATGATCCGCTACCCCCGAACGCCGACAGGTCTCTTTCCGCCTTGCTCCGCACGGTTTTCCTCGCGGCCGGCGGCACTCACGACGACTGGGACGAATTCGATCGGGTGATGGCGCGTGAGCGGCGTACGGTCGTTTTCGTACGGGCAGATCGGATCTCGACCAACAGCTGATAGCGGATCTACCGTGGATGGCGGTGTCTTCTCCGGGTGAACTTTCGAACGGCCCGCGCCAAGGCCCCCACACGCCCCGGTCTTACGACTCGATCGGAACCAATTACGCCCTACGGCGCAATGCGGATCCTTTCATTGCGTCTCTAATTCTCGACGCTCTCGGAGACGCGAAGAGGATTGTCAACGTCGGTTCTGGCTCTGGATCGTACGAGCCGAGT
Source organism: Acidimicrobiales bacterium (assembly GCA_035622235.1). GTDB lineage: Bacteria > Actinomycetota > Acidimicrobiia > Acidimicrobiales > UBA8190 > DASPVS01. The sequence goes on from DASPVS010000383.1 coordinate 6,341, forward strand.
GATCGATTCGTCGTCGGCGTCGATCCGTCCATGACCATGCTTGCTCAACGCCCGGAGACCGCCGGGCCGCGTTTGCTGGCTAGGGCGGAAGACCTTCCCTTCGAGGATGACAGCTTCGACGCCTCGATGGCGGTGCTCACCGTCCACCATTGGTCGGATCGGTCGGCCGGTTACGAAGAGTTGAAGCGCGTCGCGCCAAAGCGCGTGGTACTGACGTACGAGCCCGATCTCCACGGTCGGCTCTGGATAGTTGCCGACTACGTACCGGAGATCGCCCGTCTCGACGAGCAGCGGCCCGGCTTTTGTGTCGACGAAGTCGCGCGAGGCGTAGATGCGACCGAGATCCTGCCCGTTCCCGTGCCTGCCAACTGCCTCGACGGCTTCATCATGGCTTATTGGAGGCGGCCCGAGGCTTTCTTCGACCCAGAGGTTCGCAAGGCCACGTCGGGCTTCTCGCTCGTCGGAGAGGAAGCCGTGAGTCGCGGACTCGCCAAGCTCAGATCGGACCTGGATTCGGGGATGTGGCACAAGCGACACGGCGAGCTTCTCGAGCTCGACCACTACGACGCGGGGCTTCGCCTGCTGGTGTCCGACCGCCGGGCCTGACCAATGGGCCGTGCGCCCTTCCCGTGCGGCATCGGGGTTGCGCTCCCCAACAAGATGCTTTGCTCGACGCTCCCACGGACAACGCAGATCCCTCCGCCTCCGTTCAGGAGGTTTCCGACGTTATGGGTGCGAAAAGGGTAGCTTTTCCGGTTGTGTTTATGGTATCGTGGTTTTGCCCCCGAGGAGGCTTGCCGGATGCCTGGAACAACGAGAACACCGACGGCGGACGCCCACCAGAAGGCCGTGGCCTTCGAAGTGGCGGACGTGGCTCGATACCTTCAAGAAGCCCTCGGTCAGAAGCTCGTCGCCTATATGGCAGGGGTAGCCGATCCGAAGCGCGTGGGCCGGTGGGCACAGGGCTCACAAGCTCCTCGAGACGAGGCAGAGCGGCGTCTTCGCGCTGCATTTCAAATCTTCCATCTCCTCCTCTCAGAGGAGAGCGTTCACGTCACTCGCGCGTGGTTCATCGGCATGAACCCTCAGCTGGACGACGACTCGCCGGCCGACGCAATTCGCGAGGGACGCCTCAAGGAGGCACTGGCAGCAGCCAAGGCATTCATCTCGGGCGGCTGACTGTGGCCCGTGGGCCGGCTGACGTGCCTCCTCCGAGCGCAGGGCTCTGGCGCGTGGCGCGCGGTGACAATCCCCTCGCCTCGCGGAGCGACGTTGCCGGCGATTTTGGAGCCGGTGGGAACCGGTTCGATCCGCTCAGCTTGCTCTACGAGGTCCTCTATTTCGGTAGCGACCTCGAGGTGTGCTTCGGAGAGACGTTGGCTCGTTTTCGCCCGAAGATCGACCTTCTCGCGCTCGTACGAGAGGAATGGATGGAGCTCGGTTTCATGCCCGTCGGTGCCGTCGCAGCCGACTGGCGCCAACGCAGAAGTGCAGTTCACGTGCGACTGAGCAGCGAACTGCAGTTCCTGGACGTCGAGTCGTCTCAGACGCTCCAATTCCTTCGCCGAGAGCTTGCCCTCGGGCTTTCCTCGATAGGTCTTGAAGATCTGGACGTAGCCGCGGTACGCGGTCACGACCGTCGAATAACGCAACTCATCTCCGAATGGGCCTACCTCGCGGAGGCAGAGGGCGTGCCGCGATACGCGGGCATTCGATACGAATCACGGATCAGAAGCGGGTGGGAGTGCTGGGCTCTGTTTGACGACGAGGACGTCGAGATCGAGGTTCTCGAAACTCTGCCGATCACGCGGGACATGCCGGCGCTCGTAGCCGTAGCTGAACTTTTCGACTTGCAGGTCTTCTGAAGAATTCGATGTGTTCTGCTCCGCAACCTACCCTATACTGGTAGGGGGTACTGTTCTTTCGTAGGGAGGAGAGAGCCGTGAGGCCTGGTTACGGCGAGAACAAGGATCTGGTCCTGAAGCGCCTTCGGAAGGTCGAGGGACAGGTTCGGGGCCTTCAAAAGATGGTCGAAGAAGATCGATACTGCATCGACGTCCTGTCCCAGGTGTCGGCTGCGACGCGGGCCCTGCAAGCTGTCGCGCTCGAGCTGCTCGACGATCACTTGGCCCATTGCGTGGCGGCGGCCGTCGACGGCGAGGGACGGGATTCGAAAGGCAAACTGCAAGAGGCGTCGGATGCGATCGCACGCCTGGTCCGGTCCTGAAAGAGCCGCCGCGCTCCTTTTCTTTGGGGAGCACGTCGACTCCATATTGCGCAACTCTCCTCGAGCACCTCTCCCCGGCCTCATGAGGCTGCGTCCCTCCGTCGCCTGATGACAACGGTGATCGGTACATGACCATCCTCGTCGGATCGATCGACTGGTCGGGGGTTATCGGCAAGAGCGTCCGAGCGAGCTTTTTCATGTTCTGGGTCACGCTCTGGCCGCTCATCCTGGGCTTTGGAATTTCGGGGTTTGTCCAGTCCTTTGTGAGCACCGAGGCGATCGAGCGCAAGATCGGCGATCATCGCCCTCCCGCCGTTCTGCGTGCCTCGTTGTACGGCTCTGTCTCCTCGTCGTGTTCCTATGCGGCCACCGCAGTCGCCAAATCGCTCTTCGTCAAAGGCGCGGATTTCGTCGCCACTTCGATTTTCATGTTCGCCTCCACCAACCTGGTGCTCGAGCTCGGCATCGTCCTGATCGTGCTCATGGGTTGGCAGTTCGCTTTGAGCGAGTTCGTCGGTGGAGTGATCATGATCGTCCTGCTTGCGACGTTCGGCGGCCTCTGGTTACGGGGACGCTCTGTGGTCCAAGCGCGTCAACGTCTCGTAGCGGAGGCGAGCACGGATGCTGACCACGTTCATGGGCCATCGATTTCCGACCAACTGCAAGACATGGCCTGGAGAGAGCGAGTTCGATCCAAGAGGGGTTGGGCGGATGCGGCAACCTACACGATGTCCGACCTGAAGATGTTGCGACGCGAGCTGCTCATCGGTTACGTCGTCGCTGGATTCCTCGCAGTCGCAGTACCCGACAGCTTCTGGAATAGCTTGTTCATCCACGGGCACGGCTTTTGGACCAGTCTCGAGAACGTCATAATCGGGCCGTTCATAGCAATAATCAGCTTCGTCTGTTCGATCGGGAACGTGCCGCTGGCGGCTGCTCTCTGGAAGGGCGGGATCTCCTTCGGCGGTGTGGTCTCGTTCATCTTCGCCGACTTGATCACGTTCCCCTTGCTCCTCGTCTACAACCGGTATTACGGAACGCGACTCATGCTGAAGATGCTGGGGTTGTTCTGGTTCGTCATGTCGACCGCCGGACTCGCGACCGAGGGACTCTTCCGTTTGGCCGGACTGATTCCGGTTGCCCGCCCCGTTCAGGTGGCACCAACCGGGTTCTCCTTGAACTACACCTTGGTCCTGAACGTGGTGTTTCTCGGTTTATTCGGCTTGCTCTACTGGGCATACCGCAGTCGCGAGAGGATCAACGCTCACGCCCAAACTTCAGAGCCGCAGGAAGGGCCTGCCGGCCTTGCTCACGACCACTCTCACCACTGAGACGGTGCGCTCACCACTGAGACGGTGCGCTCACTACTGAGGGGCTCGCTCAAACGGCGAATCTCGCCGGAAGCTCCTCTGAACGGCGGTACGACACTTGTCGAATCCCGAAGATCACTTCGTCCTGTGTTCGAGAGACACTCAAGCGCCCGAGCTCATCGGCCATGGCGTCGAGCTCGCTCTTGCTGTAGGTGTCGGTCACGTACCGGTCCGTTCGCCAAGTGGCGAAGTTCATCGCAAACAGTCCTGCCGCTACCGGTACCGAAACCCCGTGGCAATAGAGACGGTTGACTTCTCGACGGGCCACGGGTCCCGGCTCGAGCTGTCTCAAAAGGCCTCCGACATAGAGGTCACCGCCATGGTTCGCGACGAGGGCTCCCGCCATCTCTTCGTAATCGAGCAAGGTGCTGTGCCCTGCCTCGATCCACTCCGTGTCCTCTATGAGAAGACGGCCCCCGGGTCGAACCTGACGGACCCAAAGGTCGACGACGCGCGCCGGATCGGGCAGATGGGCTAGCACGAGCCGCGCGTACACGAGGTCTGCCGCGCGGGTGGGGAACGGCGCGACGGTGACGTCGTGTCGGCACCAGGTGGCGTTCGGTATGTCCTGACCTCGCGCCTTGTCGACGAACGCTTCGGAGAAGTCCATTCCGCACAGGATGGACGGCTGTGCGTGTTCGGCAAGAATGCGGGAGCTGTATCCGGGACCACATCCGAGATCGATGGCCAGACCCGACATTTCCGGCGAACTGTCGTGGACCGCTTTCGTCAGAAAGGATCGGCTGGGTTCCTCGAACACTCTTGAGAGAAACTCGAGCCGATTCGCAGCGCGATCGCTGTCACCGAACGCATAGCTCGATCGAGACCACGCGCTACGACGGTCATTGTCCGCCGTTTTATCACCGGTCGCGTAGTTCGGTGGCTCGGCTCTAGTCACTGATCTTCAGCGCTTTCCAGAGCAAGTCGTATGGGCGCCTCACCAGTCCCAGTTCGTCGCAAAGCTTCCGGACCTTGGCGAGTGACGCGATAGTTTCCGCTCTGTGTTGGGGGCTTCTGGTGAATGCTTCTCGAATGATGCTTGGCGGGATTTGGTGTTTCGAGACGATCTGCGGTGAAGGTTTGAGCATCATCTGAGCCATGACGCCGAGGATGATGGGAGCGCCGATCGCGAGGCGCACACGGCGAATGAAGCCGAGCTTCGGGACTGTGCGCAGCAGATAGTGGCGGGCGAACGATAGATGTCGCGCTTCTTCGGTGACGTGGATACGCATGATCCGTTCGAGTAGCGGGTGAACTTTCCCTCCGCCGCGCAACTCACGACGTTGCACGTAGTCGATCGGGTCCTCGCCTCCAAGAACGAACAGAAAGAAGAGTTGCGGAAATCTGCGTCCCAGCAAGACGATGCGGCGGCTCGCCCACTCGTCTATAGCCCTCAGTCCGGCCGCATCGAAACCACTGCGGTTGACGAACTCCTGGAACATGAGCGAATGCTGTGCTTCCTCGATGACCTCGTGGTACGAGTACCGGAACTCAGGGGCCCCATTGGGAAGCGTCGAGGCGAACTCGAGCAGGCCTCTTTTCAACACACTTTCGAAGATGAGACCGATCTTCATCTTGCTCGCTACGAGCTCGCACCCGATCTGCGCTCGTTCGGCCTGGGGGAGCCCCCTGTACCACTCAGTTGCGCCGAGCGAATCGGTCAACGGCAATTCCCAGCGCTCATCCTCTGGGTCGAGGCGCATCTCCTCGTCGTCCCACGCGACGTCGGAGTACGCCTCGAAGTGCTTGGTGACGGAGAGACGGTTGAGTCTCTCGACGAGCGAGATCCATTGTGCGTCGGCAATGTCACCCAGGTCAGCAGTGTCGGCAGTGTCGGCAGGGCCAGGAGCTTCAGCCGACTCAAGATCTCTGTCCCGGTCGATGATGGAAACTTGTTTGTCAGTGAATGTCACGATCCAGACTCACTTTCGAGGGGTAAAGGTCCCATTTTCGAGAAGTACAGAGCGACTCTCGGCAAGTCCGGAAAGAGCGGGCTTCAGCAGGCCCTTGAAAACCGAGAGCACGTTGTCGGCCGCCATCGGGTCTTCTCCGGGGACCACGCGATGAAGCGCCAGACCTGATAGGAGCGTATAGACGAGACGTAGGCCGAGCCGCAGGAATTCAGGGTCGGACGCGATCTCGTCGCTGAACAGCTCGACGATTATCGACTCGCTCGCGAGCATGAACTGCTCGTCGACGCGAACTACTGACTTGGCGAGCTCGGGGTCTGTTCGAGCTGCGAGCCAAAGTTCGATCCACGCCAGGAAGGTCGGCCCGGAGAACAGCGTCCAGAGAACGTCGATCGCCGCGTCGATGCGGTCCTCGCCGGGGGGGAGATTCGCCATCGCTTTTCGGAACTCGAGTTGCCTCTGCTCGAAGAGATGGCCGACGGCCGCGCACAGCAGATCGACCTTGGCGGGAAAGTGGTGAACCAGCGCACCAGGCGAGACGGCTGCCCGGTGCGCGATCTCGGTCGTGGTTGTGCCGCTATAGCCCTTTTCGACCAGGCACTCGACGGTGGCATCGAGAAGGGCGGCCTGGGTTGTGGCCGTCCGCTCGGCCTGGGTCCGCCTGAGCCGGGGAGAGTGGACCTGGGCTTTTTCGTCCGGGAGCGAACGAGTCTGCGGATTGGGTTCTGATCCGCTCACGGGTGTCATCATGAGCCATTAGAAACAAACCGTCAACCCTTTTTGTAAGTTCGGGCGGTGGGCGAGGCTCGGTTGACCTCCCGCCATGGAGGGCTGGCAGCGGGAGCGGCCCTCAGGAGGTCCCTGAAGACCAGGCGCCGAGCCCTTCAGATCCAGATCGGCAATGCCCAGCGCGGGCGAGGACACCGTCTCCCTGAAAGCGCATTAGCAACGGACTTGTCTTCCTCGGAGGACCGACGGACTTGTCTTCCTCAGAAGACCGACGGACTTGTCTTCCTCGGACGACGATGCCGCGTAGAGAAGTGCGCGAAAAGCCGGCCGACACAACACAAGGAGCGTGCACGATGGCCGACGAACACGAGGCAGCCAAACCAACGACGCGCGGACGGCGAAGGTGTCAACCCCTTGATGGTCCTGATCTGTGTAAAGCGTTTGCGGCTCCGACAAGCGTATGTGTCGGTCGTTGCGCAGCAGTCGTGGCGCACGAAATGCCGTCCCGGCTGCACGAAATGCCGTCCAGCACACGATGGCATCGGAAGTTGCGAGCGGCCGATTAGGGTTGTCGAGAGATGAGCACTCGTGAGGTCGTGCCCGATTTGGGCGTGGAGATCCTCCATCTTTCGAGCGTGATCAAGCGCCCGCTGGTTGACCAATCCGGTGATCGTCTCGGACGCGTACAGGACCTGATCGTGAGAGTGGGAGAGAGCTCCCATCCTCCGATCATGGGCCTGGTCGTGAACATTGGCGGACGCGATTTGTTCGTTCCGATCCGCAAGATCGCCGGGTTCGAACCTGGCCGTGTGCTCTTCGACGGCCGACGTGTCGATCTCGGAAGGTTCGAGCGACGTCCTGGTGAATTGCTTCTCGCCAAGGACCTCCTGGCTCGGCACTTGATCAACTTCGTCGGCGGCCGGTTGATCCGAGCCAACGAAATAGAGCTCGCGAAGGTCGACGACGTCTGGGAGGTCGTCGGAGTTGACCCGTCCAGTCGACCCGTTCTGCGGCGTTTGCTGCCCGGCCGACTCGGCCGGCGAATCGGATCGGGGCCCATCGTTGACTGGGCGAGCATCGAACCCTTCGTCGCCCACGTACCCTCAGCGCGGCTTCGTATCCCCTACCGCAAGCTCGCACGTCTTCACCCTGCTCAGATCGCGGACCTGGTCGAAGCCGCTTCGCACGACGAGGGCGAGGAGATAATCGAAGCGGTCGGCCAGGACAAGGAGCTCGAGGCCGACGTCTTCGAAGAGCTCGACACAGAGCACCAGCTCGAGTTCATAAGGACGCGCTCTGACGCAGACGCTGCTCGGCTGCTCGCGTCGATGGCGCCTGACGACGCCGCCGACCTCATCGTCGAGGTCGACCAGGAGCGTCGCTTGCCCATCCTGAACCTCTTACCCGAGCCGCAACGACGCAAAGTGCGCTCATTGTTGAGCTACAACCCGGAGACAGCGGGTGGCCTCATGAGCCCCGATTTCCTGGCGATGCCGGTCACGACCCCGGTGGCTGAAGCGTCGAGAGCGATCCGGGCGAGCAAGGCGCCTCCGGAGGCGCTCAACGTGATTTTCGCGACCGACCCGGACGGAAGCGTGGCCGGATCGGTCTCGGCCGTCCGTCTCATCCAAGGGGATCCTTCTGCCACGCTCGGATCGATCATGCAGGACCACCCGGCTCACGTGCATGCCGACTGGGATTTGGGCGCAACGGTGCGGAAGATGTCAGACTTCAATTTGACCGTCGCACCGGTCATGGACGAAGAACATCGGATGATCGGCGTGGTCACTGTGGACGACGTCCTGGAGCTTTTGCTTCCGTCGGGTTGGCGCCGTGACTTCGGCATGACGGCTCCCGAGGACTGACAGGTGCGCCGGAAACGAAGACGTACGAAGGAGGAGCGCTGAGCGCTCGAAGTCGGTTACCCGAACCGATGACATGCATGCTCGCCGGCTCCCGGAACGGAGGCATCAAGCCGCTTCCCGACTGAGGCCGTTGCGGTCGTTCGTGTCATCGGTGAAACGCGACAACGACGGCCGCCGGGGAGGTGAGTCTTGGGCGAGGAAGCGACAGATCCCGAAGCTGATGTCGCGACGGCCGTCCTCGACGACGCACACACCGGCGACATCGAAGGTGCATTCGGCACGATCAAGCAACACGACGTCGGGGAGCGTCGGACGCTTTGGGCCAGAATTCTCACGCTTCTCGCGATCGTCGGCCCCGGTCTCATCGTCATGGTCGGCGACAACGACGCAGGTGGGGTCGCGACGTACTCGCAGGCCGGCCAGAACTACGGCCTCACGCTTCTTTGGACCCTGCCCCTCCTAATCCCAGTCCTGATCGTCAATCAAGAGATGGTCGTCCGCCTCGGCGCGGTCACGGGAGTCGGTCACGCTCGACTCATAAACGAGCGCTTCGGCCGGTTCTGGGGAGCCTTCTCCGTCGGAGATCTGTTCATCTTGAACTTCCTCACCATCGCCACCGAATTCATCGGAGTGAGCCTGGCTCTGAGCTACTTCGGGGTGAGTGAGTACATATCGGTTCCCATTGCAGCCGTGAGTCTCATCGCAATGACGGTGACCGGAAGCTTCCGCAGGTGGGAACGCTTCATGTTCGTCTTCATCGCGGCCAACTTCCTCGTGATTCCTCTAGCAGTCTTCAGTCATCCTCAGATCGGCCCATTCGTCCACGGACTGGTGGTTCCCGGCGTCGAGGGAGGTTTCAACTCGACTTCGGTGCTGCTTGTGATCGCGATCGTCGGTACGACGGTGGCTCCTTGGCAGCTCTTTTTTCAGCAGTCGAACATCGTCGACAAGCGGATCACCCCGAGGTGGATCAACTATGAGCGCGCCGACACCGTCCTCGGCTCGTTCGTCACGGTGTTCGCTGCGGCATTGATCATGGCGGTGACGGCCGCCGCCTTCATCTCTACGCCGTTGTTCGGGCATTTCACCGATGCGGGCGGCACTGCTCGTGGGCTCGACCAGTACGTAGGCCACGCGGCGGGGACGCTATATGCGATCGTCCTTCTCAACGCGTCGATCATCGGTGCCGCAGCGGTGACACTTGCTACCTCCTACGCGTTCGGCGACGTCTTCGGGGCCCGTCACTCACTCCATCGAAGCTGGCGCGAAGCGAAGTTCTTCTATGGGGCGTTCAGCGCGATGGTCTTCTTTGCGGCTCTCATCGTGCTCCTGCCGGGAGCTCCGCTCGGTCTCATCACGACGGGAGTCCAGGCCCTGGCGGGTGTCCTGCTCCCAAGTGCGACGGTCTTTCTGCTTCTGCTGTGCAACGACAAAGCCGTTCTCGGTCCCTGGGTCAACCGCACGTGGCTGAACATCGTCGCAAGCGTGATCGTATCGATACTGCTCGTCCTGTCTCTCGTCCTCATGGCCACCACGTTGTTCTCGCACATA
>DASPVS010000384.1:0-4927 GCA_035622235.1 Acidimicrobiales bacterium
GCTCCGCTGATCCTGTATCGCCGTTCACGCTCGTCGCGTTCTAAGCCGACTTGAGGGCCTCCTCGCGACGATCGAGCGCTTCCGCTAGCCAAGTGGCGATCGAGGGCAGTGGCGCGCCCGGGGTGAACACTTCCGAAACGCCCATCTTCTTCAGAGGCTCGATGTCGGCATCGGGAATGATCCCGCCCACCACGAGGACCACGTCGTCGAGACCGGCTTCACGAAGCGCTTCTGCGACGCGCGGCACAAGGGTCAGGTGGGCTCCGGACAGGAGCGAGAGCCCGACCGCATCGGCGTCCTCGTCCACCGCTGCTCTCACTACCTGTTCCGGGGTCTGATGCAGCCCGGTGTAGATGACCTCGAACCCGGAATCACGCAGGGCGCGGGCTATCACCTTGGCTCCCCGATCGTGACCGTCGAGCCCGGGCTTGGCCACCACAACCCGGTAAGGACGCTTCATCGGGCATCGAGTGTAGGCAGGTGCACCTTGTGGCGCGCCAGACGAGCCGGTCCTCAACGGCCCCTTTGTTCGAAGCGCTCCTCGGCCATCTTCGGCAAACGGCTTCGTCCGGTTCTCCCGCTTCTTCCGCCGTTTCTGCTCTCCTGGTTTCTCCGGCCGGCTCGAGCGTCGTGACGCTGGGAGCCGGAAGGGGGAAGAGCACCCTCGTCAGCGTGCTCGACGTAGTCGTCGCCCTCGCGCCACGGATCGGGATCGTGCCACTCGTCGGCGTCGGAGGTATGAGGGTCGGAGCCGTACGGGTCAGAGCCGTACGGGTCAGAGCTGTGCGGGTCAGAGCTGTGCGGGTCAGAGCTGTGCGGAAAGTCCCAGTCCTCGTCGCCCGATTCGTCGGAAGGCAGAGACCCCTCCGAATCGTGGGATCGGCCCGAACGGTTGCCCAGCCGCGATCGACGCATGCGAAGCGATCTCACAGGACCCGGCCGGGTCGAGTATGACGACCCGACTTCATGGACGAGCTCGTCGGGCAGCTCGTGCAGGAAGCGGCTCGGTATCGCGTGGCTCGTCGCACCCCACAAAGTGCGGCGCCACGCATGGGTCACATAGAGGTGGCGGCGAGCGCGTGTGATGCCCACGTAACAGAGGCGGCGCTCCTCCTCGAGTTGCATCGGGTCGTCGAGCGAGCGGATATGCGGAAAGACCCCGTCTTCCATTCCCACGAGGAACACCGCCGGGAACTCGAGACCCTTGGCGACGTGCAGCGTCATGAGCGAGACCCTGGTCGTGTCGTCGTCCAGCTCGTCCGTGTCCGAAACAAGCGCGACCGATTCGAGGAAGTCGTCGAGTGTGTCGTACTCCGAGGCGGCTCCTGTCAGCTCCAAGAGATTCTCGACGCGACCGCGTGATTCGACCGTGTCCTCGCCTTCGAGCAACGCCCTGTACCCGGTTCTGTCGATGACGGCCTCGAGGATCGAAGCCGGACCCGCGCCAGAAGAAGCCTCGAGCCGCAACTGCGCCAGCAATCCCGAGAGCTCTGTCAGGCCCTTGCTGGCCTTGGACCCGAGGCCTATTGCTTCCGCGTGCTCGAAAGACTCGGCGAAGGACCGCCCGCCGGCGCGGGCCCAAGCTGCGATCTTCTCAACCGACGTGTCCCCGACTCCGCGACGCGGCAGGTTCACGATACGACGAGCTGAAATCTCGTCGGCCGGATTGACGAGCACCCGCAGGTAGGCGAGCGCGTCCTTGATCTCTCGGCGGTCGTAGAAGCGCGCTCCGCCAACCACCTTGTAAGGGACGCCCTCACGCACCAGCTCCTCTTCGAACGACCGGCTCTGAGCGTTTGTGCGGAAGAAGACAGCTATGTCCCCGTAGCGCAAGCCCTCCGTGGCGTGCAGACGAATGATCTCGGAGACGACCCACGAAGCTTCGTCGTGCTCGTCGTCGGCGCGGTAGCGGCAGACCTTTTCGCCCACGTCGCCGCTCGTCCACAGGTCCTTCGGTATGCGGCTCGTGTTGTTCGATATGACCGCGTTGGCGGCGTCGAGGATCGTGCGTGTGGAACGGTAGTTCTCCTCGAGACGAATCACCTTCGCGTCCGGAAAGGCTTCTTCGAATTCCAAGATGTTGCGGATGTCTGCGCCGCGCCAGCCGTAGATGGACTGATCTGCATCTCCCACGACGCAAACGTTTCCGTTGGCCGCTCCCAAGACGAGCGCTAGCTCGTTCTGTGCCCGGTTCGTGTCCTGGTACTCGTCGACGAGGATCTGGGTGAAGCGCTCGGAGTAGTGCTCGCGCACGTCGTCGCACGACTGGAGCAGGTTGACGGTGACCATGAGCAGATCGTCGAAGTCCATTGCAGAAGCAGCGAGCAGCCTCTTCTGATATTCGGTGTATATGTCGGCGATCCGCCGTTCGTATACGTTGGCGGTCTTCTTGGGGTACGACTCGAAGTCGACGAGGTCCGCTTTCGCGCTCGAGATCGCTGCTTGCACCGATCTCGGAGGAAGCTTCTTCGTGTCGATGTTGAGCTCACGCATGACCTGTTCGACGAGACGGCGGGAGTCTGTGTCGTCGTAGATGGTGAAAGATCGCAGATACCCCAGCCGATCGGCATGTGAACGGAGAATCCGCACGCACGCTGCGTGGAACGTGGACACCCACATCCGTTCCGCCACCGGTCCTATGAGACCGATGAGACGCTGCTTCATCTCGCCGGCAGCTTTGTTGGTGAAGGTTATGGCAAGGATCTCCCACGGCTTCGCGTCCCCCGTTGCGATCAGGTGCGCGACCCTTCGCGTGAGGACCCGGGTCTTGCCCGATCCAGCTCCCGCGACGACTAGCAACGCGCCGCCGCGGTAGGTGACCGCTTCTCGTTGAGGCTCGTTGAGCCCCTGCAGAAGGTCGTCGGGGCGCGGCAGGTCCTCCATCCACGCCGGGCGGCGAACAGAACCCGTACCGCGCTCCGAGCCCGTACCGCGCTCCGAGCCGTCGGCCACATCGGTCTCGGCCCCATCCAGGGTCGTCACGCCAGGCGAGGACCCAGCGGTTTCTGCCACACCCGGCGTCGAGAAGTCGACGAACTCGTCGTACTCGTCGAGCGACCCCAGGCCGCCGATTCGCGGCAGCGGGCCTGCTGGCACGCTCACTCCCACTCGATGGTGCCGGGAGGCTTCGAGGTGATGTCGAGCGCGACCCGATTGACTCCATCCACTTCGTTGATGATCCGCGTCGACATGCGTTCGAGAAGATCGTAGGGGAGACGAGCCCAATCGGCCGTCATCGCATCGTCGGACGTGACGGCTCGCACGACGACGGGATACGCGTACGTCCGGCCGTCCCCCATCACTCCCACAGTTCTTACGACGGGAAGCAATGCGAAGCTCTGCCACAGTTCTCGGTACAGACCCGCCCGTCGGATCTCCTCGAGCACGATCGCGTCGGCAGCTCTCAAGATCTCCGCGCGCTGTCGGGTGACCTCGCCGATGATGCGAACCGCCAGTCCAGGGCCGGGAAACGGTTGGCGCCAGACGATCTCTTCTGGAAGCCCGAGCTCTTCGCCGACCGCGCGGACCTCGTCCTTGAACAAGAGACGCAGTGGCTCTACCAACTCGAACTCGATGTCGTCGGGAAGGCCCCCGACGTTGTGGTGGGACTTGATGTTCGCCGCTTCACCGGTGCCAGACTCGATGACGTCGGGATAGAGCGTCCCTTGCACCAGATGGCGCGCGTCGTTGTGCGCGGACGCGACCTCCTCGAAAACTCGGATGAACGTCTCGCCTATCGCCTTTCGCTTCTCCTCCGGATCCGTTACCCCCTCGAGCACCGAGAAGAATCGGTCAGCCGCCTTCACGTGAACCAGATCCACCTGGAATTGCCGGAGAAAAGTCTCTTCGACTTGATCGCCTTCACCTGCGCGCATAAGCCCGGTGTCGACGAACACGCAGGTGAGCTGATCGCCGACCGCTTTGTGCACGAGTGCTGCAGCCACGGCCGAGTCGACCCCGCCAGACAAGGCACACACAACCCGGTCTCCACCCACCTGGTTGCGGATCGATTCGACCGAGGACTCGATGATGTTGGTGTGGGTCCAAGTCGGCAGAGCACCGCAGATGTCGAAGAGGAAGCGTTCGAGCAACTCCTGGCCGCGTTCGGTGTGCACCACTTCAGGGTGGAATTGGACCCCATAGATCCGCCGCTCGGCGTCTTCGAACGCGGCGACCGGGGCTTCGCGTGACGAGCCGGTAGACACGAAGCCTTGTGGAACTTTCGTGATCGAATCGGTGTGGCTCATCCAAACGTCGCTCTCGGCGCGCGACGACCAGTCGGCGAAGAGCGGGGAACCGGCTGTCCGTGTGAGCGCCGTGCGCCCGAATTCGCCGCGCCCCGTGCGGGCGACCTCACCGCCCAGCTGGCTCACGATGAGCTGTGCCCCGTAACAGATTCCGAGAATCGGGACGCCGCATTCGTAGACGGCCGCGTCGAATGTCGGTGCCCACCCGGCATAGACGGACTCGGGGCCGCCCGAGAAGACGATGCCCTTCGGCCGGTGGGCGAGCAGCTCGTCCAGGGACGTGTCGTGGGGAACTATCTCGGAATAGACGCGCGCCTCACGGATTCTCCGAGCTATGAGCTGCGCGTACTGGGCGCCGAAGTCGACTACGAGAACGGTGTCAGGCAAATTGCTCAATCAGTGGCCCACAAATTGCTCAATCAGTGACCCATGCCGACGCCCTGAGTCCGCTGCAGGGCTTTGCCTTCGGTCTGCAACGCAGGGGCGATCATCACTTCGGCCTTCTGGAATTCCTTGACTGACTCGTAGCCGCACGTCGCCATCGAAGTGCGCAGCGCCCCGAACAGATTCATCCGCCCGTCGTTCTCGTGCGCCGGGCCCAGGAGGATCTCTTTGAGTGTCCCGCGCACCGTCGTCCTCACTCGCGTGCCTCGTGGAAGGGTCGGGTGAAACGTCGCCAT
>DASPVS010000385.1:0-5647 GCA_035622235.1 Acidimicrobiales bacterium
TCCTTCGATTGCAGCTGCGTGAAGCAGAGGAGCCAGCAATGACTGCGCTCGTTCAGTCCAGTGATCGTCTGCGATTCCGGATCCTCTGGAAGTTCCAGAGGATCGACCCCGTGCAGACTGCACCAGGCTTCGAGAGACGACAAGAGCCGCATCCCATTCCGAGCAGCTCGCGACGGGAGACCATCTAACGGGCTCGACTCCTAGTGGCACTTCGATCGTGCCACTCGGGTCGTATAGGAGGATTGGTCCTTGCCTGCTACGCGATCCCGCTGTTGCCGAGAGCACATCCGGCTTCGTAGAGGTGGAAACGACTGCACCGGGAGCAGTGAGGACCGCAGGAATGATCAGAGACGTGGTTTTGCCCGAACGCGGAGGCCCCAACACGAGAACCGATCGTTCGCGACCGGACCACACCGGACCGCATAGGCCCGCACCTAGGTAGATCCCACCGGAATTCGAAGCACCTTCGCGCATCTCCTCGAGGGCGTCTTGTGGAATGTCCTGTGGATTGTCGATCATCGGGACTCCGCTCACTCAGAGTGGAGAATCCTTGCAAGACAAGCTGTTCTCGTCCATGGTTGATCTTAAAAAAAGGACATTCACGGACCTTCGTCAAAGCTGAATTAGGTCCTTTCCCGAGTGCTCGAGCAGTCGGCGATGTGCGAATTGCACGGAAATGCTTGACCTTGACGCCAAAACCCTCTTTGATTTACAAGATTCCGCAACACTCAGGAGGTGGCGGTGAACAAGTCGGAGCTCATTGAGGTTGTCAGCAAGACGACGTCCCTACCGAAACGGGAGACGGAGGACGCTGTCAACGCCTTGGTCTATACGATCATGAGCGAGTTGCGAAATGGTCGACGGGTCGCGGTTGTCGGATTTGGGAGCTTCAATCCGACTCGGCGGGCCGCCCGGACCGGTCGTAACCCGCAAACGGGCGCGCCGGTGAAAATCGCCGCCTCCAGGGGCGTTCGTTTCGCTCCAAGTTCAACGTTCAAGGACGTTGTGAACGGCAAGTCAGCGCTTGCGGCACCGAAGGTTGCGGGACCGTCAAAGTCAACCGCTAAGAAGGCCGCAAAGAAGACGACTGGTCGCAAAAAGGCAGCCGGACGAAAGAAGGCAGCAGGCCGTAAGACGACTGCGCGCCGGACGACGGCTCGTAAGACGACCGCTCGCAAGACCGGCGCACGGAAGACGACTGCGCGGAAGACCACTGCGCGGAAGACTGGCGCCCGCAAGACCCGTAAGGCGACCGCTCGTAAGACGACCGCTCGTAAGACGACGGCTCGTAAGACGGCCGCCCGCAAGACCGGCGCACGGAAGACGGGTGCAAGGAAGGCCCGGCGTCGGGTAGCTAGGAAAGTCACAGCTCGTAAGGTCGCCACCCGTAGGGCCCCTGTTCGCAAGAGGCGCGCGAGGAAGGCGACAGCGAGCAAGACCGGCGCACGGAAGACCACGGCTCGGAAGACCGGCGCTCGCAAGACCCGTGCCCGTAAGACGACGGCTCGTAAGACGGCCGCCCGCAAGACCGGCGCACGGAAGACCACTGCGCGGAAGACCGGCGCTCGCAAGACGAGGGGCCGTAAGGCCGCCGCAGCTAACGGCAACGCGCGCAAGACTGGCGCACGTAAGACCCGTGCCCGTAAGACCGGCGCAAGGAAGACGAGGGCCAGAAAGCGCTGACTCGATAGCGGTTGCCTAGAACATGGGGTGTGAAGAGAGGGCCTTCGGGCCCTCTCTTCGTGTCCGTGGTTCGACTGATCTTGGCGAGATCACGCCAAGCTTCGACCTCAGAGGTCGTCGATCAGTCGGAATGCCTCTCCTGCAGCTACGCCCGCGAGCGAACCGTGTGCTTCGTGTTGGAGGGCGACTTTCTCGTAGAAGGAGGCCAATTCCGCCTCTTCGGGATCGGCACTGAGCCCGAGGGTTGAACGGCTTTGACTTCGGTGAGTCAGCAGAGCCTGAATCTTGGTCTCCACGAAGCCTGAAACATCCTCGACGTGGTTGGGTTCGTCAGGTTCCCAAAGAAGGAGAACCGACGGCCTGTGCGGTTCTAGGGCCAGATCCTCGAAGAATTTCGGGTCGCGCGCCGCCACTATCCCGTCTGTAACTAGCCACCCGGCGTTGCGGTGATCGGGATGAAGGCGATAACGGCGCCAAGGGTCATGCCCCAGCACAACGTCGGGCTTCACTCGTCGTATTGCTTCGCACACCTGACGTCGTTGTTCTAAGCCACAATCGAGCTGTCCGTCCGGCAAGTCGAGGAAATCGACGGTGCCTTCGCCGATGATCTTTGCAGCGTCCATCTGTTCGCGACGACGCGTCGCAACGAGGGCTTCCGTATCTTCGCCAGAGGACCAGGTTCCCTTCGAACCGTCAGTGAGGACCAAGAAATGGATTCGACATCCCACCGAAGCCCACTTGGCGAGCGTCGCCCCGCAGCCGAATTCGACGTCGTCGGGATGCGCGCCGATCGCCAGAGCAACCATTGGCACGGGCACGTCGACCGTGACCGGGCCGTGCTCGGGTAGGTCACCGACGGCGAGTCCGCTCTTCACTTCCTGACCCGATCGCGGGCGCGCAAAGCCGTCAACCTCTCACTCCCACAGCCGCTCCGCGACAGCAGCGGGGAGATCCGAGGGGAAATCGACGTCCCACTCCAGGGAGGGCTCGTGCACCACCCTGAGCGCAAGTCGTAGGCGAGCGGCCTCGTCGCGATGGCGCGCGAACGAACCCAGTCCGTAGGAAAACCGGAATCCGGCGTGCGCGGGCACGCCGCAAACGTTCGTTCCATCGTTGCGCCGGTCTGGAACGAGGGTCACGCCCTCGAATCCGGCGAGTCGAGCAAGTCCCCGGGCCTGGGGAAGATCGGAATGAACGACGAGGACTTCTTGAGCGCCTGCCGCCGCCAGCCTGTCGACCCCGGCTTCGACGGCTCCGTTCAAGCCGCGTCCCGGTTCGACAAGGACCATCGCACCGTTTTCGCGAGCCCAATTTGCGACATCTGAGTCGTCGCAAACGACCGCCACTTGTAACGGTGCCGCCGCAGCGATCACTCGGGTGGCCATGTGGCGGGCGAGATCGGCACGGTCAGAGGCGTTGAGCGTCGGCGACAGCCGCGCTTTGGCCGATGAGAACGCTTTGACCGGGACCAGGACGACGGTCCCTGTCACCTCTAGCCGCCCCTCCGGCGGTTCGATCACGGCGTCAGTGTAAGGGCGTCGAGGGCCGTAGGGTTTCAGCGTGATCGAGCGGGTGGCCGTCGTGGGCGCGGGGTCTTGGGGTACGACCGTTGCATCGATATCGGCTAGAAACGCGCCAACCGTGCTCTGGGCCAGACGCAAGAGCCTTGCCGACGTCATAAACGAACAGCACTGCAATCTCGAGTACTTGAGCACATTGCATCTGGATCACTCGATCGAGGCGACCGCCTCCCTCGACGAGGCTGCCTCCGGCGCATCTCTCATCGTCATGGCTGTACCGTCCCACGGGTTTCGACCTGTCCTTCGCGGTCTTGCGCCACACCTGGCACCGGGTACGCCGGTCTTGAGTCTGGCGAAAGGCCTCGAACAGGGCTCGAACATGCGGATGACCCAGGTGATCGGTGACGAGCTGCCCGGCCACCCTGCAGGTGTTCTCTCAGGTCCGAATCTCGCCCGTGAGATCGCAGTCGGACAACCTGCAGCAACGGTCGTCGCCATGAGCGACGAAGACGTTGCTGCCGAGATTCAGAGTCTCCTCATGACCGAGACGTTTCGTGTGTACACGAATCCCGATGTGGTGGGCTGTGAGGTCGCCGGGGCTACGAAGAACGTCCTTGCCATCGCAGCAGGCATTGCGAAAGGCCTGGGCCTCGGCGACTCGTCACTCGCGGCGATGATCACGAGGGGACTCGCGGAACTGGGTCGACTCGTCGTCGCAATGGGCGGCGAGCCGTTGACAGTTGCGGGGCTGGCAGGGGTCGGCGATCTGGTGGCAACGTGCACGAGCCAGCTCAGTCGCAATCGGACCGTGGGCGAACAACTTGGCCGTGGTAGAAAGCTCGATCAGATCCTGGCAGAGATGACCATGGTCGCCGAAGGCGTCAAGTCCGCGCGCCCTCTGGTCGACCTTGCGTCTGGGTATGACGTCGAGATGCCGATCGGTGAGCAGGTTGCGGACGTGTTGGAGGAGCGCTGCACTCCGGCGGACGTGATTCCAGCACTCATGTCGCGCGCCGCCAAGTCGGAATTCCACGGATTTGCCACGCCTCGGCGCGAGACACGAACCCACGAGTGAGATGTGAGCCCAGGACACGAGACGATGACACGCCCTAACGCCAGGCGACAACATGAGCCGACAACATGAGCCGATGACGTCACCCGAGAACACAAGCAAACGAGACGAGCCGATGACCCCAGCCGGCGGAGAAGAACCGAGGACATCAGGTGACGAGCGTTCGGCGGAACACGAACGAATTCGCCAAGTGCTGCTCGACCACGGAGCCTCCGAAGAGGAGATCGAACGCGCAGAGGGCGAGGGCATCGTCGACCTGCTGGTCGCCGATCGACTCCTCGTGCCGGGCCGCCGGCAGTACACCGCGGATCAGGTGGCCGAATTGACCGGGCTCGATGCGGATCTGGCCCACAGGCTCTGGCGTGCGCTGGGCTTCGCCGACGTCGACGGCGACGAACGTGCGTTCACCGATCTCGACGTGGAAGCGATCCAGCTCTTCCAAGTCATGGTGCAGTCGGGGGCCTCCGACATCGAGTCAGCCTTGCACCTCGCCCGGGTCATCGGTCTTTCGATGGCTCGCATCGCCGAAGCAGAGGTGTCTCCATCGGTAATGAGCATTGCGAGCCCCACCGGAGGGGGCGACCAGATCGAAGAAGCGGACCGCATCGCCCGATTGGCAGATGTTTCGCTTCCGCTCATGGCAAAGCTCCTCGAGTACATCTGGCGTCGGCATGTTCAAGCTGCGACACGCCGTGCGATGCTCTTGAGAACACGAGGTTCGGGAACGTTGCCGGAGATGACCGTGGGATTCGCCGACATGGTCGGTTTCACGGTCTTGAGCCAGGAATTGTCTGAAGCGGAGCTCGCGGCCGTGGTCGGCCGGTTCGAACAAGTGGCACACGACACGATCACCGCTCGAGGTGGTCGAGTCGTGAAGATGATCGGCGACGAGGCCATGTTCGTCGTCGAGTCGAACACTGCGGCCGCGGAAATAGCGCTTACCTTGGCCGAGGTCTATGCGGACGACGAACTTCTGTCCGACGTGAGAGTGGCCATGGCCTTCGGACCGGTATTGGTACAGGACGGGGACTTCTTCGGCCCAGTCGTGAATCTTGCGAGCCGGGCCGTGACGATTGCTGAACCAGGCTCCGTGCTCATCTCGGATGAGCTCCACACCGAGCTTGTCTCTGAGTCAGACGAACTCGAGCGCTTTGCCTTCAAACCTCTGCGTCCCAGACAGTTGAAGGATCTGGGGAGGGTGCAATTATGGGCGCTCAGGCGACCCGGACGCGAGCACGCACCGCTCGACCGCAGGTCCGGTAGGAGGTTCCAGCGAGTGGCGGACAACTTGCCCGATCTCGACGAGCTGCGCGAGCGCGGCGAGCGTCTTTTCGGCAGCGCTCGGCGCTCGACAGCCAGATCAGTCGTCGCC
>DASPVS010000386.1:0-7026 GCA_035622235.1 Acidimicrobiales bacterium
GCCGGCGACCACGCTCCGAGACCTTTCCTCAGATGGATCATCGGCATCGGACCTTGGAAGAACCAGCGAGTTTCCTGAGAAATTGCCGTGAATCTCGTCTCTCACCAGCCCGGTTCCCTGGGATGGGCCCCGGCCCTCGCGTCTCACCATGCGCCAGGCGACCTCTCAAGGTGCCCCTAGGCGACCTCTCACCGCGCGAATCTCCGACTTTTCACCGTGCGCCTTGGCGACTTCTCACCGTGCGAAGGTGTGCCACCCGAGCCACATCCAAGCCACGAGTATCACCACCATCCCTATATTTCGCCTGGTCGCGGCCCGGAGAAGCTGGCCGAACCCCGGATACCGCCCCCTGGTCGTGAGCGAGCGGATCTCGAGACCCACTAGCAGGAGTGCGGCGATCGCCCAGGCCACCAAGAACGCCGTCCTCGTCACGAGGCTTGCCTCCACGCGAAGAGCCCCCAACCGAGGGCCAGCCACCCGAAGACGAAGAGCCCCTTCACCACGTGCGACCGCGCGACCTCGTCGTACAGAGAGCTCAGCGTCGGAAAGTCGTGTCGGTCTCCGGAAAACCCCGCGAAGTAGGAGGTGAGCTCCACCGCCGCCAGGAGCGCAAGGCCGAGGACCCAGGACCGAAGGTCCGACCAGCTCGGCCCGGCGGGCTGCGCCTCGCTCGAAGGAAGGATGGATTGCCCCGCGATACGACTGCCCGCGATACGACTGCCCCCGATCCGACTGCGAGCGATCCGACTGCCTGCGATCAGACGCCCGGTCACGAGCAAGACGAACGGCACGAAGGCGATCGCAACGGTCACATCGGCCGCGATCGTGAACGGGCGCGTGATGGCTACCAGCCATGAGTAAAGCGCCCCGAGGGCGACGAGCCCCACCCACTTCCCGGTCCTCACCACCCACCTTCCTATACTTCGAAACGCCCCTGGATGCACCGCCTGTCCGGTGCCCGCCCTAGGAGAAATTCAAATGCGTAGCGCAATTAACAGGTCCGCCATCGACCCGGTCGCCAGCTTCGAAGGCGGCTCCCCTGCGGGCGCAGATCGAACGGACGAGGTCGTCGACGAGGATTTGGTCGAAGATGAGCTCCTGGTAGAGGAGATCTCCATCGACGGCATGTGCGGTGTCTACTGACACCGAGCGCCCGTTCGACCGAAACCGACGGGGCTTCGATCCGGGTTCTGCCTATCGGTTGAGCCAGCAGGTGGCGCTCCGCGAAGAGCCCTTCGGCGCGCTCGCATATCACTACGGGAACCGTAGGCTCACGTTCCTTCGTTCGCCGAGCCTCGTCGATCTGGTCCGGGGCCTCGACGGCGAAGAGACGGTCGAAGATGCGATCTCGGCATCGCCGATGGGCGAACGCAAGAAGTCGGCCGTTTGCGCACTCTCGTCGCTCGAGAACTCGGAGATCCTCGAAAAGGTGTCTCCGCTCGAATCTCCCGGTGCGATCCGCGCCGCAGCGACGAAAAGGCGCGCGGAAGACCGACGGTCAACACAACCACCGGCACCGACGAGGCGGCTGACGGAGGAAATGAAGCAAGGCCTCGACGCTCCTATTTGCCTCACGTGGGAGCTCACTTATGGGTGCAACCTGGCATGCGTCCACTGCCTCTCCAGTTCCGGTAGACGCGACCCCCGCGAGCTTTCGACGAAGCAAGCGATGCATTTCATCGACGAGCTCTCGTCGATGAAGGTCTTCTACGTGAACGTGGGTGGCGGAGAGCCCACGATCCGCTCGGATTTTTTCGACATCGTCTCGTACTGCGTGGGTCGCGGGGTAGGAGTGAAGTTTTCCACCAACGGTGGGACCATGACGGCCGAACGCGCCCACAGGCTGGCATCGATGGACTACGTCGACGTGCAGATAAGCATCGACGGGGCAACACCTGCCACCAACGATCCGGTTCGCGGCGAAGGCTCGTTCGCGGCGGCTCGTCGCGCGATGTGCTTGCTCTCTGACGCGGGATTCGATTCGTTGAAGATCTCGGCGGTCGTGACACGACTCAACGTTCCCGAAATCGACGACCTGTTAGCACTGGCCGGGCAATTCGGAGCCGAGCTCCGGTTGACACGTTTGAGGCCGGCTGGTCGCGGTGTGCAGACATGGCACGAGCTTCACCCCACCCTGAACCAACAACGGACGTTGCACGACTGGCTAAAAGACCATCCCGAGGTTCTCACCGGCGATTCCTTCTTCCATCTGTCCGCGTTCGGTGAGGCCCTTCCCGGTTTGAACCTTTGTGGAGCGGGCCGGATCGTATGCCTCATCGACCCGATCGGCGACGTATACGCGTGCCCGTTCGTGATGCACCCGGAGTTCAAGGCGGGAAGTGTCCTCGGAGAAGGTGGTTTCTCCGAGATATGGCGCAATTCGGATCTGTTCGACGGGTTGCGTCACCCCTCCACGGGCGGTGCGTGCAATGCCTGTGGTGCATTCGACTCGTGCCAGGGCGGATGCATGGCGGCCAAGTTCTTCACCGGCCTTCCGCTCGATGGTCCCGACCCCGAGTGCGCGCTGGGACACGGAGAAAGCGCCCTTGCGGTTCTCGGGCCGGGACGCAGGCCGGAGCCGGGCCCGGGTCATTCGAAGAAAGTGGCAGCCACGGTCCCGGTAGTGCTCGGCCGCGCCCGTTGAGCGAACTTCTCACCGAGCTCCGGATCGGACGCCACGACGCGAGGAACCGGATCTTTTTCGGACCTCACGAGACAAATCTGGCTCGCAGGCGATCTGTGTCGGACCGACACGTGGCCTACTACCGCAGGCGAGCGTCAGGCGGTGCCGGGACGGTGGTCATCGAGGAAGCATCCGTGCACCCCACTGACTGGCCTTATGAACGTTGTCCTCTCGCGAGCGAGTCCGTAGAAGGATGGGCGGCCGTCGCCCGCGCCTCCAGCGACGAAGGAGCCTTGGTTTTTGCAGCTCTCGGCCACTCGGGAGGTCAGGGGTCGAGCGCGTACAGCCAGCTGCCGCTCTGGGCCCCTTCGCGAGTTCCCGAGGTCGCGACGCGCGAGGTACCCAAATCGATGGAGCCCGAGGACATCGAAGAATTGGTCGACGGCTTCGCTGTTTCGGCTGTCCTTGCCGCAGAAGCCGGACTTCACGGTGTAGAGATCAACGCCGGCCAATTCAGCATCCTGAGACAATTTCTGTCCGGACTGACGAACCTTCGCGACGACGAGTGGGGAGAAGACCACGCACTGCTCGTTCATACAGTCCTCGAACGCGTTCGTTCTGCCGCCCCACAACTCGCGGTGGGCCTTCGTCTGTCTTGCGACGAATTGGCGCCCTGGGCCGGCATCGTTCCGGAAGAAGGCGCGCGACTCGCCGCTCGGCTTGCGCCCTTCGTCGATTACATAACCGTCGTCCGGGGATCGATATTCACTGCGTCGGCGACGAGGCCTGACTCGCACACGGATCCCGGATTCAATCGCGAGCTGGTTTCGCTCGTTCGAAACACGGTGCGTGGCGAGTCGAGCGACAATCCTGAGATCGCCCCGGTGGTGGTGGCCCAAGGCTCGATCGTCGACGTTTCGATGGCGGAGGATTTCGTGAGCCAAGGGTGCGCGGACGCAGTCGAGATGACGCGAGCTCAGATAGCAGACGCGTATCTCGCATCCAAGATCTCGAATGGTCTGCCCGCGCGGGTGCGACCGTGCATCTTGTGCAATCAGTGGTGTCAGGTCCGCGACGTCCGCAACCCGATCGTCGGTTGCGTCTGCGATCCAGCGTCGGGTCACGAATGGGAAGCCGAGTGGAACGACTTCCTGACTGCAACGCCTGCAACGCCTGCAACCTCTGAAACCTCTGAAACCTCTGAAACCTCTGTAACCCATTCGAGCTCTTCCGAAAAGTGCGACGTCCTCGTCGTGGGAGCAGGACCCGCCGGCCTCGAGTGCGCCAGAACCGCGGCCGAGCTCGGGCACCGCGTCACGGTCGTCGAACGGGCGAGCGAAGTCGGGGGTTCGCTTCGCGTCGCTGCGAAGGGCCTCGGTCGCGCCCGATTCGGGGATTTGATCGCGTGGCTCGATTCCGAGTGCAGATTTTTGGCTGTCGAGGTCCGCACAGGCGAGGAGGTGACTCACTCCGACCTCGAGTCCCACCTCATCGCCGGAGGAGACGTCGTCTTGTGCACGGGGTCGGTCCCGGGCCTTGCCGATTACAGCGTCGCCCATGGCAAACGAGTACGTACCGCTCTCGAGGCGCTCGATGACACTCTCGAGGCGCTCGATGACACTTCCGAGGAGACCGCGGCACCCGAACCTGTAGGTGCCGTCCTCGTTTGGGATCCGATAGGCGGGCCGATCGGAGTGTCGGTTGCTGAGACCCTCAGGTCGATGGGCAGAGACGTAATCCTCGCCACGAGTGATGTCGTGGTGGGACAGGAGCTCGCGAGAACAGGAGACCTTGCACCGTCGAACGTGAGGCTCCAGTCCGCGGGCGTGCGCCTGCAGCGCCACTCGATCCTCCGTTTGTTCGAAGCGGACGGCGCCATCCTCGAAGACCGCTTCTCCGGAGAGAAGCGTCTCGCCGAGGCTTCGGAGCTCATCGACGCAGGCCACCGACTCCCCGATGACTCGTTGTGGCGCGAGACGGGCGAGCGTCTCACGCGTGCAGGAGACGCACTCGCACCCCGCGGTATCGGAGAAGCGGTGCTGGAGGGTCGCCGCGCCGCCATCTCACTGTCCGCGAACGGGCCGCCTACCAAGACTCGCGGCAAGCGATGACCACGAGCACGAGATACCCGCTCTTGTTCAGCCCTCTGCGACTGGGGCCCGTGACCGTCCCCAATCGCATCGTCTTTTCGGCTCATTTGACCAACTACGCCGAAGACGGCCTTCCCTCGCATCAGCACGCCGCTTACTACGCGGCGCGTGCGGCAGGCGGCGCGGGTCTCGTGATAACCGAAGAGCACTCCGTCCACCGGACGGACTGGCCCTACGAAAAACTGATTCACGGCTTCAACCCAGAGGTGATACCCGGTTATCGCCGGATAACCGAAGCTGTCCACCGACACGGCACCCCGATATTCGCTCAGATCAACCACAACGGGGGACAGGGCTCGGGCATGTACACCCGGTTACCGGTCTGGGCTCCCTCGGCTGTGGCCGATCCGCTCTTCCGTGAGGTGCCAAAGGAAGTCGACCTCGCAGAAATAAAAGAGATCATCGACGGGTACGCACTGGTTGCGGGCCATTGCAAAGCGGGCGGTTTCGACGGAGTCGAGCTCCAGTGCTCGCACAGCTCGATAGTGCGGGCATTTCTCTCGCCCGCCACGAACCTAAGGACCGACCTGTACGGGGGATCACTGGAGAAGCGCTCGCGGATCCTTCTCGAAATCGTAGATGTCGTTCGCGAGGCGATCGGTCCCGACCTGTGCCTCGGGGTTCGGTTGTGCGGCGACGAGCTGATCGACCGGGGGACGACCATCTCCGACGCAGTTTCGGTCGCGAAGACGGTCCAGCAGCATGGAAGAGTCGACTACTTGAACACGTCGATCGGTGTCGCGACCGCTTCTCTGTTCATGATCGAGGCATCCATGCACGTACCGCCCGGCTACGCGTCGTTCATACCTTCAGCGATTCGCGAAGCCGTCGACCTCCCCGTGATGGGCGTGGGCCGGTTCAAGGACCCGATTCAGGCCGAGCGCGCTCTGGAGGACGGGCAGTGTGATCTTGTCGGAGTCGTACGCGGTCAGATCGCGGACGCTGAGTTCGCCGCCAAGGCGCTCTCGGGCCGTACCGACGACATCAGGTTGTGTCTCTCGTGCAACCAGGAATGTGTCGGCAGGATGGGCCTCAACCGTTGGCTCGGTTGCATCGAGAACCCGCTCACCGGACGTGAGGCTCGCCCTGGCGGTGACAAATACGCGAGCTTCCCGTCGCACAATGCCGCTTCGGGTTCGAGATCGGTTCCTTCCGGTTCGAGATCGGCGAGCTCCGAACGCTCACGACACTCTCAACGCAGACGGGTCCTCGTAGTCGGAGCGGGGCCCGCAGGACTTCAAGCTGCGATCGCCGCCGCCGGCACAGGGCACGGTGTGACGGTGCTTGAGCGCGATGACGAAGTCGGAGGACAAGTTCGCCTCGCCGCGACCGTGCCAAGTCGCGCGGAGCTCGGTGATCTGGTTCGCAACCAACTGAGCGAGTGCAGAAGTCGCGGTGTCGAGATTCGGACCGGGCTCGATGCGGGAGTCGAAGAAGTGTTGGGGCTCGGGCCTGACGCGGTGGTCGTCGCAACCGGATCAACTCCACAGGCCCCGTACTGGGTTCCCCCGTCCGATGCAAACGGACCACAGGTCGTCGACGTTCGCGATGTGCTCGAGGGCAGGGCGGCTCCCTCTGGCGACGTGCTCGTGGTGGACGAGCTCGGCTTTCACCAGGCGACGAGTGTGGCCGAGCTTTTGGCCGACCGTGGATGCACCGTCGAGATCGCCACACCCGGGATGGTGGTGGGTCAGGATCTCGGCATAACGCTCGATCTGGAGACCTTCAACATGCGAGCGTTCTCCAAAGGGATCGCGCAGTCGACTGATCTCGTAGTGAGCGCCATCACCGAGGACGGCGACGTCGAGCTACTTCACCATCCGACCGGACGCACAGAGTCACGGCGAGTGGACTGGGTCGTGCTCGCCGTGCCGCCTGCACCTGTAGACGGCCTTTACTTTTCGCTGCGGGAGGAGTCCTCCCTCGCGGACGTCTATCGCGTCGGGGACTGCGTAGCTCCACGAAGGGCACACTCGGCTGTCATCGAAGGTCAGCGTGTCGGGGCGTCGTTGTGACGTCGCGATCGGCGCTCGCGATCGTGCCCGTACGCGATGGTTCTCTTCCCTCCGGTGCAGACGAGGCGACTTCGGAGGCTGGCGGGCGCTTGTTGCTAATCGGCAGTGGCACGGACGAGGCCCTGCAAATCCTTCGGGCCCGCACAGAACACGTGGTGCTCTGCGAAGCGGGCGATTTCGCGCCCGCTAATTGGGCCGCCGTCCTGGCGAGAATCGACGTGGTACTGGAAACGGACTC
>DASPVS010000387.1:0-4405 GCA_035622235.1 Acidimicrobiales bacterium
TCGCGCCATTCAGGCGTCGTGGTGGCTTGCCAGAAGGTGTCGGTTTGTTCCCATCCTTGTAGGACGACGGCAGACCACCCCCCGGTGTTACCCGCCGACGGCGCTCGCATAGCCGCGCCCAAAACGACGTCGAGAACGTCCGAAGAGACAGGGCGTCCGGAAAAGCTCCGGACCATCCGCCGGCGGCGCAACACCTCGGCGAAGTCCATGGCGGGGACGCTAACGGGAATGTTGACCTCGCTGGTAGCGTTTCGTATGTGATGAGTGAGTTTGCAAACGCCCAGCTGAACAAGCGTGTGGCGACTGAACGCATACCGGGAGCTGACTGAATTGGCAAGTCCTCGTGAGCTTTTGAGCCAGGCAAAGGCGGCTATCAGCGAAGTGAAGCCCGAAGAGGTAGAGCCGCGCCTGGGAGCCGTCACGCTCCTCGACGTAAGGGAGCCCGACGAATACGAGCAGGGGGCGCTACCCGACGCGGTTCACCTCCCTCGCGGCCAGCTCGAAATGCAGATAGAAGGAAAGATCCCGGACAAGTCGGCGCCCCTTGTCGTCTACTGTGCCGCCGGCGTGCGTTCGGCCTTCGCTGCGAAGACCCTCGGCGAGCTGGGATACACCGACGTCGCATCGATGATCGGGGGGTTCAACCGCTGGAAGGACGAAGGGCGCAGTTGGGTAACCCCCGCCGCGCTGACGGCGGAGCAGAGGAACAGGTACCAGCGGCATCTGCTGCTCCCGGAGGTGGGGGAGCAGGGCCAACTCAAGCTTCTCGACTCGAAGGTTCTTCTTTTGGGCGCAGGAGGTCTCGGTTCCCCGGCAGCCCTTTACCTCGCGGCTGCCGGTGTCGGCACGATCGGGATAATCGACATGGACGTCGTCGATGCGTCGAATTTGCAACGCCAGATCCTGCACAACTTGGACCGCGTCGGAGAGCGAAAGGTCGACTCGGCGAAGAAGACGCTCACCGCCATGAACCCCGACGTCGACGTCGTCACGTACGACGTCAGATTGGGAGCCGACAACATCCTCGAGATAATCGATGGATACGACCTCATAGTCGACGGGACCGACAACTTTCCCACTCGATACCTCGTGAACGACGCTGCGTTGCTCAAGCGCATCCCGGTCGTCCACGGCTCGATCTTCCGATTCGAGGGCCAGGTCACGGTCTTCGACCCCTATAACGGACCTTGCTACAGGTGCTTGATCCCTGAACCGCCTCCCGCCGAACTGGCGCCCTCCTGTGCCGAAGCCGGTGTGCTCGGCGTGCTTCCGGGGATCGTCGGGTCGATCCAGGCGATCGAGGCGATCAAGATGTTGCTCGGTCTGGGCGACCCCCTGGTGGGTCGTCTCCTTGCATACGACGCCCTCGAGGAATCGTTCCGAACCTTCAACGTCCGCAGCGATCCAGCTTGCCCGGCATGCGGTGAGAACGCCGGCGAGATCGTCATCGCCGAGTACGACGATCTCTGCATGCCCCACACCACCGACTAACCGACCGCAATCGCTGGGAGAGCGACTGAACCGGTGGAAAACCGACTGAACCGGCGAGAATCCGACTGGGCGGAAGAAGTGGTTCGCTCGTAACCTGAAGGTCGTGGCGCTCAACGGAACCTCGGCCAACGGTCCGACAGTGCCCGATGGCGAGAAGCGCCGGTTCACGGATTCGGGAATCGAGATCGAGCCCGTTTACGACGCGTCGGACCTCGTGAATTGGGATCCCGGGGAAAAGCTGGGAGAACCGGGGTCCGCCCCGTACACGAGGGGCATCTACCCGACGATGTACAGGGGCCGGTTGTGGACCATGCGTCAGTACGCCGGGTTCGGAACGGCTGAGGCAACCAACGAGCGGTTCAAGTTCCTTCTTGGTGCGGGGCAGACAGGGCTCTCGTGTGCCTTCGACCTACCGACCCAGATGGGGTACGACTCGGACCACCCGAGGGCCGAGGGCGAGGTCGGAAAGGTCGGAGTCGCGATCGACTCACTGGCTGACATGCGCCTGCTGCTCGCCGACCTTCCGCTCGACAAAGTGACGACGTCGATGACGATCAACGCCACGGCCGCGATCCTGCTGCTCGTGTACAGCCTCGTGGCTGAAGAGAACGGGGTCGATCAACGCCTTCTCGGTGGGACGATCCAAAACGACATCCTGAAGGAGTACGTGGCCCGCGGGACCTACGTATACCCACCACGCCCGTCGATGAGATTGATCACCGACACCTTTGCGTACTGCGCTCAGAACCTCCCGAGCTGGAACTCGATCTCGATCTCCGGTTATCACATAAGAGAGGCGGGCTCGACTGCCGTCCAGGAGATCGCTTTTACGATCGCGAACGGAATCGCCTATCTGGAGGCCGCGCGTGTCGCCGGGCTCGAAGTGGACGCATTCGCCCCGCGCGTGTCGTTCTTCTGGAACGCGCACAACAACCTCTTCGAGGAGGTCGCGAAGTTCCGTGCTGCGAGGCGCATGTGGTCGAAGATAATGACGGAGCGCTTCGGCGCGAAGGACGAGCGATCGAAGCTCTTGCGTTTCCACACCCAGACGGGCGGTTCTACGCTGACCGCGCAACAGCCCGAGAACAACATCGTGCGCGTGACGGTACAGGCCTTGTCGGCTGTCTTCGGCGGCACCCAGAGCCTCCACACAAACGGTTTCGACGAGGCGCTCGGCCTCCCTACCACTCAGGCGGCGAAGATCGCGCTCCGGACCCAGCAGATAATCGGGTACGAGTCTGGCGTGACCGACACCGTCGATCCGCTCGCGGGCTCGTACTTCGTCGAGTCACTTACGGATGAGGTTGAAAAGGCTGCTTGGGGCTACCTCGAACGCATCGACGCGATGGGCGGTGCGGTCGCCGCGATCGAAGAGGGCTTCATGCAGGACGAGATCGAAGCTGCCGCGTATTCGTACGCGAAGGCGGTCGACGATGGCGAAGCCGTCGTGGTGGGTGTGAACAGGTTCATCGACGAGGTGCACGAACCAACCGAAGTGTTCCCCATCGACCCGGCCCTGCAGGAATCTCAGATCGAGCGAACTCGCCGCGTTCGAAGCGAACGCGACCAGAGCGCGGTGGATGCCGCACTATGCGATGTACGAGATGCAGCGCGAGGAACCCAGAACCTGCTCGTGCCCATGCGCGCGGCGCTCAAGGCGATGGCGACGCTAGGAGAGGTTTCGGACGTGCTGCGCGACGAGTTCGGTGTCTACCAGCCTGGACGTTGATCAGGTCGAAAGAGCGTCGTCAACTTCATCAAAGAGGCCCGACGTCCGTGAGCTCGATGGTGTTGCCTGCAGGATCGACCACGAACGCAGCGAGAACCGTCACCCGCCCGAAATCCACCCGCGAGCTCGGTTGGCCCAGGAATCGCACGCCCGAGTCCCGAAGCGCCTGCATCGTCTCGTCGAACTCCTCGGTCGGGACATAGAGGGCGAAATGGGGAAAGCCGGACGTCCTTTCAGGCATTTTCTCGATCTCCGAGAGATGAAGTTGAAGATCTCCCACTCGCAGCCACGCACCTGGGAACCCGAAGTCGGGACGATCCAACTCCGAGAAACCCAGTAGATCACAATAGAAATGGCGGGCCGCGCCGATATCGTCGACGTCGATGGCAACGTGGCTGTATCCCGAGATACCGACCATCGGCGGACCCGCAGCGACTTCTCTCGTCATCAGGGATGGGGCTCCCTTGTCACGTGTCGACGCTCCATTTATGTGCTGACGCTATAAAGATGTTCACGCAGGTCAGGGTCGGTGCCCGCGTCGACCGCACACCATGCCATGGCGATCGCTCCGTCGATCATCGCACGTTCGGCAGACGGACCGACACACGCCGCTGCGAATTCGGGCTGATGATTCACCGAGCCCTTCGAATCAAGCCCCACCATCGGATGGATCGAAGGAAGCGCCAACGAGACGTTTGCCATGTCCGTCGAGATCGTCGGGAGCTCCTCTCCGCTCGCATCGGCTCCGTAGCGCCTTCCGAGGTCCTCCGCGTTTAGTTTCCAAGCCGACAAGAGTGCGGCGTCAGGCACGAACTGGGAATAGGTAGGGCTGAGGTTGCGCATCTCGAGTTTTGCGCCGGTGGCCAACGAGCCGGCTTCGAAGCAGTGGTCTATCCGGGGCCTCAGCACAGCGAGTGCTTCGAGATTCTCTGCTCTCACCATCCAGCGGCCGAAAGCCTCGCGGGGGACGATGTTCGGTGCCTGTCCTCCCGACTCGACGACTCCGTGGACCTGATCGCCGCGTCGCAGGTGTTGACGGATCAAACCAATCGCGACTTGAGCGACGACCATGGCGTCACCTGCGTTGATCCCTCTTTCGGGGGCTGCGGAAGCGTGCGCTTCGCGGCCGGTGTACCGAACCTCGAAGTGGTCGACGGCGAGACAGCGTGCCCCAAGTCGGTCCTG
>DASPVS010000388.1:0-4159 GCA_035622235.1 Acidimicrobiales bacterium
GGACCGAGTACTACTTCGTGGTCACAGCCGTGAACGGAGTGGGCCAATCGTCTCCCTCGTCTCCGGTCGTGAACGCGACGCCGGCGGCGGTCCCCGGTGCACCAACGTCCCCGTCGGCAACTGGCGGTGATTCGTCGGCCACGGTCTCGTGGACCGCGCCGGCCGATGACGGTGGTTCGCCCATCACCGGTTACGACATCTATGCGTCGACCACCAACCCGCCGTCGACCTCCGGCACACCAAGCGCGATCGCGGGCCCGGATGACACCTCGGCCCAGGTGGCTGGGCTCACCAACGGGACCGAGTACTACTTCGTGGTCACAGCCGTGAACGGAGTGGGCCAATCGTCTCCCTCGTCTCCGGTCGTGAACGCGACGCCGGCGGCGGTCCCCGGTGCTCCCACCTCACCCTCGGCGAGTGGCGGGATCTCTTCCGCAACTGTCTCGTGGACCGCGCCGGCCGATGACGGTGGTTCGCCCATCACCGGTTACGACGTCTACGCGTCGACCACCAACCCGCCGTCGACCTCCGGCACGCCAAGCGCGACAGCGGGACCCGGCGCGACCTCGGTGCAGGTGACCGGGCTCACGAACGGGACCGAGTACTACTTCGTGGTCACAGCCGTGAACGGAGTGGGCCAATCGTCTCCCTCGTCTCCGGTCGTGAACGCGACGCCGGCGACGACAGTTCCAAGCGCCCCGCAATCCGTGTCCCTTTCCAGACATGGCAAGAAGATAACCGTGACCTGGGTAGCGCCCTCCAGCAACGGAGGCTCTCCCATCACCGGTTACGACATCTACGCATCGACCACCAACCCCCCGTCGACCTCCGGAACGCCAAGCGCGACCGCCGGGCCGAGCGCGACCTCGGTCATTCTCAAGAAGCTCAAGTCGAAGAACACGTATTACGTGGTGGTCGTCGCCGTGAACTCAGTGGGTAGCTCTCCGCCATCCTCGGTTGCGAGCACACGCGACAGCACCAACACGACACTCAGCTGCGTACCGAAGACCGTCGGCCTCGACTCCATTACGACGTGTAGCGCGACCGTTAGTGACGTCACCGTACCGGCAAACACCCCAAGCGGCACGGTCAGCTTTGCCGCGTCCGGTTCTGGCGCATTCTCGAGCTCTGCTTGCACTCTGAGCGGAGGGACGTGCTCGGTGACCTATACGCCGTCCGCGAGGGGAGTCCACACGATCACAGCGATCGCGCAAGCGAACAGTCAGCAGAGGACGAGCACCGGGTCCTTCAGGGTGATAGTGACATCTTGAAAAAATGTCGTGCTCTAAATGCCTGGGTTGACCGGGAAGGAACCGCCTCCGATTCGACATGAGGCGAGACAAAGGCGAGAGCCTTTTCGTCGACACCACGCAATCGTGTTCTGAGGTCAGACCCAACTTATCTTGGACCTGACGAATCCTCATTGCTGCGCCGGGTGGATTCGACAGCCGAAGTCAGCTCCGAGCCCATAGCATGGGATTCGCAGTACCCCAGCTTCGCGGGAGGAAGGAGGGGCTTATGGGACGAGAAGAGGGCTGGTACACGGACCCGTACGCTCGACACCAAGAACGATGGATGTCCGACGGCCGACCCACGAGGCTGGTGCGGGACAACGGAGCGGAATCGTCCGATGTGCCACCTGACGGGCCGTTTGAACAAACGCCGCAACCGGTCGAAACGGACGAGGCAACCGATTCGGACAATCTTCGTCGCGACGACTCCGATCAAGACAGTGACGGGTTCGACGCATTCGATCCCGCATGGCCTATCTAGGGCGCTTTACCGCTAGTCCCTGCTGAATTGCGCCTTAGCGCCCTTGAACGCGATTTGTCAGGGGATCGCTCGCACCACTCGAGGAGCCTCTGAAGAAAGTGGTCGCGACCAGCAGCACGACCACAAGTAGTCCGAGCGGGATCGCTGGCGCGGCTCGGGGAGCTTCGATCACAAGCAAAGCACCGAGCGCGGCGCCGGTCACCAAAGCCAACATCACTGCCAGACTTCGAGTCGGTATATGTCTTTTGCGGAGCGCAAGGCCCGACATGATCTGCGTGAGCGTGCCCGTGAGATAAGTCGTCGACATTCCCGTTATCCCGAAGCGTAGGACGGCGCCGCTCTGGATACCGAGAGCGAGCGCGTTCACGGCAATCAGAACATAGGTGGCATTGCCCGATGGATGTCCCGCGCTCGCTTCCCACCAAATGCCGAAGAACACGAAGGCGCCGAGCTCCACCGCCAAAGCAGCACTGATCCTCCGCGGCCATATCCCCTGTTGCTGCGTCCGAGGTCCTGCCACCAAGGCGCCCAGCCAGCTGCCTACGACGAACCCGATCAATGCCGTGCCGGAGTGGAGGGCCAGCGACCCGTCTTTCCTCACGCCCGAGATGCCCAAGAGCACCATGTTCGCAGTCATGACACTCGTGAATACTCCGCCGAGTCTTATGAAGCCGATTGCATCGGTTGCTCCGGTTGCGACGGTGAGAAGTACTATCAACACGCCGCGCACCGCCACGCCCGAGCTCGTTCGGTCATCCGGGACGTCGCCCGGGTGCGCGTTCTCATCCGGTGGGAGCACCCCGTCGGTTCTCATCGTCCCAGTCTGCCTGTCGCGCGAGAAGAGACGTCGTTTGAACCATCCTCCAGGCCGCGTAACGAGCTGACACGAAGGACCACCAGGGCCGCCACACTCTTCTGGCCGCCGAGTGGGCTCTCGGTGGAGCGCGGTGGCGACTTGGCTCTCCGGCTCTGATTGAGCCCACAACCACGTCTGAAATCCGGCAAGACCCCAAGGACGTGGCACCATCGTCGAAATGGATCGAGGAGTCCTGCGAGCAGGGACGCGTTCGGCAAGCGAGGCCGAGAACTTCCGTATACCCTCGAACACATGGTCTACGTCCGGTACGCTTCGGTTCGGCGGCGATCGCTGTTTGGACGAGTGAGAATGACGAGGGAGAATTGAGCCGATTGGTGACGGCGGGATCTTTGTTTCTCAACGCTCGGCTGCATCGAGCTGTGGATGCGGGCGAGATCATCTACGCAGAAGGAGATCGTGGGACGCAGATGTACGGCGTGGTCTCGGGCGAGGTTGAACTACGCAAGGGCCGCGTAGTAGTCGCGAGGATCGGGCCCGACGGCGTTTTCGGCGAGCGTGCCCTGATCGATCAACTCCCCCGCAATCTGACAGCCATCGCCACGATCGACTCGAACTTGGCAGAGATCGACAGGAACCTCTTTCTCTTCCTGGTCCATGAAACGCCCACATTTGCACTCGACATCATGGGGGCACTGGCATCCAGGCTGCGAGACTATGACGACTACGTCGGCGGTACCTCTCTGAGTGCTCAATAGCTGCTCGAGGACGAGCCGAGTTGGTTCATCAGTGAGGAGCTAGTGGGACCCCAAATTACGGCCACCACGCTTGGATGTGTCCATCTTCGAGACTCGTCGTGTTGGGACGGCCGGTTCCCGGAGACCGTCAGCGATCGAACAATGGCACCCCGCGCCGCAGCGTCATCCGCACCAGTCCCGCGTCGAATGCGTCGAGCGCCTCTGCGAGCGGAGCCCCGAGCAGGCACAAATCTGCTTCGGCACCGACCTCGACACGGCGCGGCGGGCCGGCCGGTCGCAAGGGGGTACCCATGAACAGCTCGAGCGCCCGACGGGGCGAGATCGCCTCACCCGCTCCGAGCAGTTGTCCTCTTCGGGTGCGGCGGCCCACGGCCGCCCTCATAGCGCGCCAGGGGTCGAGGTCCGCGAAGGGCGCGTCGCTGCTTCCCGCGACGCCGACACCGGCCGATTCGAGAGCGGCGCAGCGGTACAGATACGGCTGATCGATCGCGTCGACTTCGACCAAGTAGTCGTCACCCCTCTCGAAAACAAATGAGGGCTGGGTCACCACCGTGAGCCCCACGGCTGACATGACATCTGCGGCCGCGTCATCGATAACCGACCCGTGCTCGATACGATCACCTGGCACCACTCCGACCTCTTGCCACGCTGCGAGGGCAACGACTACTGCTTCACGAGTGACACAGTGGACGGCGACCGCTCGGCCCGCGTCGTGGGCGAAGGCGATATCGGACGCCACCTGATCGACGTCGGGCGAGCTGTGATCTGCGACGACGAGCTTGACCGGTCCGCGCTCCAACGGCGGTGGCGGTTC
>DASPVS010000389.1:0-7261 GCA_035622235.1 Acidimicrobiales bacterium
TGAATTCTTCGACGTCTACTGGGATAGGCGACGAGAGCGCAAGCACATCTGCGCCACCTCTGGTGCGAATG
Source organism: Acidimicrobiales bacterium (assembly GCA_035622235.1). GTDB lineage: Bacteria > Actinomycetota > Acidimicrobiia > Acidimicrobiales > UBA8190 > DASPVS01. The sequence goes on from DASPVS010000389.1 coordinate 72, forward strand.
CCGCCATCCACGGTCTCCAGTACTGGCTGGATCAGTCCGTACTCAGGCCGTGGCGCGAACTCGAACTCGAGCTCGACCTCCCCTTCCACTCCGCTGGCCCGCCGAAGCAGTGCGCTGGTCGAGCCAGCCCCGAGCTGATGGCCTCGATCATTGCTACCAACGGCAAGTGCGTCGACCAGTGTCGCGACACCGGTCGCTGTATGGAACGTCGTCTGGAGCAACATCGTGTCCTCGACATAGATCCGGCTCGTCTGAAAGTCACCTACGGGCCGAATCGACCAGTGACCGGCGGTGGCGTCGAGGAGACGGGCGAACACCGACGGCCTGTCGAAGCGCGGAAAGCAAACCCAGTCGACCGAACCGCCCTTGCTCACGAGCGCCGCTGATCGGCAGTTGGACAAGAGTGCGTAGTCGCCGATCGGAAGGTCGTGTCGGCTCATTGGCCCAACAACTCGATCAAGGGGTCCGCAAAGTGCATCATGTCGATAGGTTCAGTCGGAAAGGAGACACGCCAGTTATGTCGATACAGTCGACTTGTAGAGCCGCTGCCAAGACCCACGGCTCCGCGGTCGCGGAGGTGCTCAGGCAAGTGTCGCTCTAACCGCGGTTGGCACAGATGACCAAGGCTCTTCGGCCGGTGATGTCCGTAACGATCTCTTCTCTGTGTGGATGTGTGTGTCTGGCGGATTGCGAATCTCAGCAAGCGCCTGATTGAGAAGATCCATCGCCTTATCAGCACTAGTCACACCTGCGTGCCACGCCACCAGCAGTTGAGTCACAATCAAAGCAAGGTGCAGCGCATCACAGGTGACGGCTTCACTCCCTGACGTCGTGATGCAAATATCAGACACAGCACGACCTCCTTCGATGAATTTGATCGCTCCGTAACGAGTTTCTACACAGCCTCTGCGTCGCAAGTCACGAAGAGGGTTGGGTCGGATGCGGATGCATCTGGGCACTGCTCGGATGCATCCGCATCCTGGGCGACACCAAATACAGGTCGATTACCTCACCTAGACGCGCGAGTGGTGGGCCCACCAATGACGACCGGCTGTGCCTGCGCCGTCTGTGTTGGACGCACTCGAGCAGGCCTTTTGAATGAACTCCGCGACCCTGACCGGCTGGGCAACAAAAGCGGCGTGAGGGCCGTCAATGCTTTCTGTCGTCGCCTTCATCCTATTGGCCATGAATTTTTGGGCCTCGGGAGATACCCCATTATCCTGCTCGGAGACGAGGTACCACGAGGGAATAGTTTTCCAGCCGGCGGCAGTGGCCGGTTCTTGCAGTGCAGCTCCTGCTACTGGCCGCTGACTAACGGCCATAACATCTGCCACATCTACAGGGGCGTCCGCGCAGAAGGTCTCGTGGAACCTGTCTTTCTCGATGTACAACTCGGGGCCGCCAGCAGCACCCGGCGCGTCGTACTGCGTGAGGTAAGACGTCTTCACTACTAACGGTGGCGGAAACGGCTCCTGTACGCCGGCAACGCTCTCCCCTACGTCTAACCCGAGCGCAGCGAGGAAGACCAGCGCCTTTACGTTACTGAGTTCAGCCGAAGCCTGACCCATCGGCGCACCGGCATATGAATGGCCAACCAGAACGACGGGTCCATCGATCGCCTTTACCTGAGTGGCAATCGACTCTGCATCCGAAGCGAGGCCTCGTAGCGGATTAGGAATAGCTACGACCGTGCGACCGGCGGCTTCCAGTTCCCGGATTAATCCAGCGAATCCCGACGCGTCCGCAAACGCACCATGCACCAACACGATGGTGGGTTCTTCCGACATAACCGCTCCTTTCAGGCGTCGACTCGTTGACGTACAAGCATTTCGCTCGCACCTGACGCCTTTTTCTCGTACCCGCGAGGACTCGTCGATACGATCCTCAATTGAAAAGATAAGAGCGGATGTGACCCCGATCTATTGGACCATGGTGTTGGATCTGATGCGTGCTAACGGATGGGTTCACAGCGAGTATCGAGGGCTTCTGCAACCCTCACCAGATCAGCTAGGGACTGGACCCTCATCTTGCGCATTACCCGGCCCCTGTGCGCCTTTACTGTGATCTCGCTGATACCGAGCTCGGCTGCGATCTGTTTGTTCAAGCGCCCGGAGACGACCAACGCCATGGTCTCTCGTTCGCGAGGCGTAAGTGACGCATGGCAATCTCGAAGGACACGCAATTCTGCTTCACGAGCGAGGAGTGTGCGACTACGCTCAATCGCCTGACCGATGGCAATCTCCAACACGTGGTCGCCGAACGGTTTAGTAAGAAACTCTACTGCCCCCGCCTTCATCGCTTTCACGGTGGTGGGCACATCGCCATAACCCGTGATGAAGATGATCGGCATATCGGCCCGATCGATCACGCGCTCCTGAAGTTCGAGTCCATTTAGGTTCGGAAGTGTCACATCGAGGACAAGACAACTCGGGCCTTCGATGTGCGGACGTTCGAGAAACTCCTCTGCCGACCCGAATGTCTTGGGCTGCCATCCGGCAGAGAGAATGAGCAGTTCGAGCGATTCCCGCACCGATATATCGTCGTCAACAACGAATACAACGGGGGTCTCACGCGAGGTCACTGAAATCTTCGATCCGCCACCTGCTTGGCCCGCCGAACTCATGTCGCTGTAACAGGCCCTGAAGACGACCAACCAAGAGCCGTTCTGACCGCGTCCAACAGTGCTACCTCGCTGAACGGTTTGACGAGGCATTCGATGGCACCGCGTTCGAGTAGGCGTGAAGTGACAGACCCGCCTCCGTGACCCGTAATGAAGACAATTGGAATTCTCTGTCGACGCCTTATCAGTTCGCTTTCAAGGTCGGGTCCTGACATTCCGGGCATCACGACATCGAGCACGAGGCATCTTGTCTCGCTCACGAACTCCGAAGCGAGGAATGCTTCTGCAGACGGAAACGCCTCAGCGACAAAGCCCAACACACGCAGCATGTCTGGGACGGACTCGCGCACGGACTCGTCATCGTCGACGACCGACACCAAGGACGCCTTGTCGCTTACGGAGCTCACCGCGATAGCGCGTCAGGGACGCTTGATCGTTCACTGGGAACGGAGAACGAAAAGGTAGCACCCGGACCGTCGTTCTGCTCTGCCCAAAGGCGGCCATGATGTCTCTCGATGATCGAGCGGCTGATGGAGAGGCCGATGCCCATGCCGTCACTTTTCGTTGTGTAAAAGGCCTCGAGCAGCTTATTGATGCTCGCGGGATCGACACCGACGCCGGAATCCCGCACGCTCAACCGAACCCACTCGCCGTCGTCCCGTTCTGTCTTGATCAAAATTTGCCTTGGCCGATCACGCACGTCAGCCATCGCGTCCGAGGCATTGCGGAGCAGATTCAGAATGACCTGTTGAAGCTGGACCCGGTCACCGGTTGCGCTCGGGAGGTCCTCCGCGAGTTCCGATCGAAGGGTGACCCTGGTTCTCTGCAGGTCACTCAGTGTCAGCGCTATCACCTCGCGTGTGACCTCGCTCAGGTCCAACGGCTCGAGCGTGAACTCATCCTTGCTGAACAGGGCACGCAGCCGTGCGATCACATCAGACCCTCGGATCCCGTCGCGAATGGTTCGCCTAGCCGTTTCTCGCGCCCCTTCGAGGTTTGGGGGAGTTGCATCCAACATTCGAAGACAAGTACCAGCGTTTGTAATGATGCCAGCGAGCGGCTGATTGACCTCGTGTGCGATCGACGCGGTGAGCATTCCGAGGCTGGACATTCGGGAGACGTTTGCAAGCTCCGATCTAGCCCTCGCCAGAGCTTCTTCCGATAGTCGAGGTGCCGTGACATCCTGAATTGCTGCGATATATTCCAGTTGACCGTCTTGGTCTCGACTCGCGTGAGCGATTGCGTGCAAGTACTTGATTGATCGATCTGGCATCTGTAATCGGTATTGCCATTCCAAGTCGTTCATACCGCCCCGTGCCCGTTCAAAAATCGTCTCTACAGAGGTGAGGTCTTCTGGGTGGACACGAGCGCGTATCATTTCGAGTGTCACGGGCAAACCGATTTCGAGCTCGTAGATGCGATACAGCTCCTCCGACCACATGATCTCGTCCGTCACAACTTTCCAGGAAAAGCTCCCTGTCGAGCTCAGTCGTTGGCCCTCTGCAAGGAACGCCTCGCTTCGCCTTAGCTCCTTCTCCGAACGTTGATCCTTGGCAGCTTCAGCTTGCTTGCGGGACGTGATGTCCTGGAACCTGACTAGAGCTCTTCCCTCGGAATGACCCGGCAATGACAAAGGACGGAATTCGACGATGAGCGTCCGTTCGCCTTTGGCCGTGACAACGTGATCCACTTCAACGGGCTGGAAGGCGTGACCGTCCGCAAGTACCTCTATGAGCTTCTCGATGCTTAAGGCTGCAACTGCTGCTTGGAGCTGCGTGTGCAAAGGCTCGGAGTTAAAGGCGCCCTTCCCAAGCTCATAGAGCGAGGTTCGTTGGGCCTCATCGGGTGAAACGTCGAACATCGTGTAGAAAGAACGGTTGCCAGACTGGATGCGCTGGTCGGCGTCCAGCACTGCGAGAGGATCGGCGACGGTGTTGAGGATCGCTCTAGTGCATTCGCGTTCATATACGGCCTGATCCACGCTCGCGCGAAAAGCAGTGACGTCCGTAAAGGTCAGCACCGTACCCGCACCTTGGCCATCGCCTCTCCTATAAGGAAAGATACGAACGACAAACCACGCTCGCTTGTCACGAATATCGATGCGGGATTCGACTCCGCTGGCCATGACGTCGCTGCAGCACCGGTCCAGGGCCGGTAAGCCGGCAAGGGCCGAAATATCCCTGGGATTTCGCCCTAGATCTACTGGCGACACGCCGAGCGTATCCGCCGCAGCCTGATTGAAGGCGACCATGGTCAGGTCTCGTTGTATGACCACGACGGGAAGCTCGATGGAATCAAGGATGTTGAGCAGATCGGTAACCGCATCTGCAGCGGTACCGTTGCCTCTGACTTGAAGTCCGGCCCAGCCGTTCCTGCGGTCGGGCGTTTGCCCCGCCATTAGGACACACCTGAAGCGGCGTAAAGTTCGCCACTCCGTCGGAGAACGGGGTCGGCAACGGTCACACGAACCTGCCGCGGCGCCAGGAGCTACTGAGGGTCGCGACGCCGTCCTTTCTGGCGACACGTTGATCGTAGAGGTCTTCGAGTTTCATGCTCGCCGTCATCTGTCCACGTTCGATCGCCGCCTTCACGTCCACGCCCTCGGCTTCGAACCGGGGTTGCCAAGCGTTCAAGTGGGGAAGCGTCGACACGGGATGGAGCTTTCTCCGTTCGCCAAGGCGGTCTCCACACCTTTAGCGTGTCAGACCTCTCTACCCTCCTATGTTCTTCGAGTGTCTCTCTACCCTCCTATGTTCTTCGAGTGTTTCGTATGCTTCATGATTCCCGTAAACGGACAACCGTGGACTGGCTAAGTTCGCCCGCGCTTACACCGAGGGATGGCGGTCCAACGGACGCCCGACGCTTTTCGTCAGCTAGCGGAATACCTGTACAAGACCTCACGCCCAGTCCTTTCGCCAGGTTACGGCACCCCGTGCCGACGGTCTATAGGCCTTTGGTGTTGGGTCTGAGCGGGGTCCTTCACCCCCGAAAATGGAAACTCGGCTAGGTAGCCCCGGTTTCCGGTATATGTGTCTGGGTCCCGACCGAGGCCGGCTTGTCCCCCGTGGAACTCCAGAACGTTCCGCTCGTGACTTATACAAAAGGAGTATTTCCGCAGAAGTTAAAGGACAATCTGGCGCTTCCCAGTGAGGGCAGGCGGCCCACAAACTCTGATCCCGCTGCGCTTCCAGGGCGACCGGCTCGAACGGGCTTAGCTGACGAAGGTCGATCGTTGTGCTCGAACCTTCGAGTACCTCGGCTTTTGCAGGACCCGTTTGAGTTCTGCTCCACCGGGACGGGTTGAGGTTGTTGGTCTAGACCCGCTTTGTGGTGGTCACCCCAGCCTGATTCCTGCAAGTTGCGTGCCCTGGGCTACGAGTCGGCCAGCACTGTCCCAAATGAAGCACGCCTCGTCCACGCGTCCGGCGTCGATGAGCTGCGCACGCTGGAGCACTCGGACCGGTCCGGGTCGAGGAAGGGCACGGATGTAACAGGTGAGTTCCAAGGTCGGCACCCAGCCGCTGAACTCGACGTCGAACGTGGCCGGCGGGAAAGCGTCGAGGGCAAACAGCAACGACGACGGATCGAACGTCTCGCTACAAGGAAGAGCGAGCCAGCCTCTGAGCTCGCCACGACCGGTCGGCTGTCCGACGGTGAAGCCTCGAGCTTGCGGTTCGAGTCGGAGATCGACCTGCTCCATGATTGCCACCCGCTTGCCGTTCGGAAGGACCGGAAGAAGGCGAACGCTCTCCTCGAAGCCAACTGTGCTCATCCTCGGAAGTCCCCGGTCCCAATAAGGCGTCGTCCCTTCCGAGAGATGGGCGACGGTAACGAGTGCTTCGACGCACGTCTGGCCCTGCTGCTCAAGTCGTGCACGGACTTGCGAGGCGGACCGACCTGCCCGAAGGGCGTCTGTGTCGATGATGACTGGGCCGGGTTCTGGGGCGTGGAGGTAATGAGCGCTTGCGGCGATCACGTGGTCGTGGTTACTCGCCAACACCGCCGCGCTACCGAGCATTGCGAGAAGGTAGCCACCGTTGGGTTTGCCGCCGATGGTCCACTGCGGGTCGACGACCGCTTCGAACAAACCAGGCTCGCGCGTGGTGAGCGCGCTCACCTCGCTGAACGAGCGGTTGTAACTGTGATTGGTAACGGTCATCTCTTGGTTGACCCAACGAGAGGTTCCACCGCGCCCGGCCCTGCCACGGCTCGGACATCACGTCCCTTGATTCGCTCTCCGCAAGCGACGCAGACCATGACGGCCTCGGCGATCTCGCCACAACCCTTGTGGATCGCCTGAAGGGGAGGACCCTCCGGCGCGGCGTAGCGATCACCCCACTGGCGCAGGGCCGTAAGCACCGGCCACAGGTCTCGGCCTTTGTCGGTGAGCCGGTACTCGTAGCGGGGAGGGTGCTCGCTGTAAAGGATTCTTTCGAGAACGCGCGCTTCCACGAGGCGGTTGAGGCGCTGGTTCAAGATGTTTCTCGAGATCCCTAGACGCTCTTGGAAGTCATCGAAGCGCGCGACCCCCAAGAACACGTCGCGCAGGATCAGCATCGACCACCACTCG
>DASPVS010000390.1:0-4003 GCA_035622235.1 Acidimicrobiales bacterium
ACCCGATGAAGCCGTTTTGGAACGGGCCTCGCTGAACCGAAGAGAGCGTGATCTCCCCCACCAGCCTTCCCCCGACGAACGTGCCGAAGCCGTAGCCCCCTCCGAGCTGGCGTTCTCGCTCACGCGCAGCGCAGCGCGCCGCGAAGCTCGCTCTGTCCTCGGGGGTCGGCGGCGCTCCCGTAGGTCGCGGCTCCCAGGGGACGAGCCAATCGCGACATCTCTTTCGAACCTCGGACCAGGCTTCGTAGTCGCGTTCATCGAGGGTCCGAAGACGCACCCTGCGGCCGGTCAGCTCCAGAGGAGTGTGACGTGCAACCCGCCCGATCATCTTTCGAGAACCTCCCCCAGAGCCCCGACGAGAAGCTTGACGTTCCGCATGCGGGCTGTGTGGCCCATGCATCCGATCCGCCAGATCTTGCCTGCTAGAGGACCCACCCCCGCGCCGATCTCGATTCCATACTCTCGCAGAAGACGAGAGCGGACCCCGGCCTCGTCGAGGCCGGCCGGCAGGTCGTCGGGGACAAGAACGCTCGTGAGCTGGGGAAGACGGTGGCCTTCGGGAGCGAGCAGTTCGAGACCCAGTTTCAAAAGTCCCTGTTGCAGCTCGACTCCGCACGTGAGATGGCGCTCCCAGACGAACTCCAACCCCTCGTCCAAAATGGCTCCGAGCCCTGCATGAAGGGCGTAGACCATGCTGATCGGCGCCGTGTGGTGGTAGGTACGGCCGACTCCAGCTTCCACGTAACCGGAGATGAGCCCCAGGTCGAAGTACCAAGACGAGGGACGCTCTACGCGTTTTTCGAGGGCTCGTGGCGAGACCGTCAGCGGAGCGAGCCCGGGTGGAACACCGAGGCACTTCTGGGTCGCGCTGTATGCCACGTCGACGTCCCAAACGCCGACATCTACTTCGACGCCGCACAGTGACGTGACGGTGTCGGCGATGAGAATCGCGTCCCCTTTTCCACGATGGAGAGGCTCGATCGAATTGAGAACCCCCGTGGAGGTCTCCGCGTGGACGACTGCGATCGCGACGGGATCGGGGTGGGCTTCGAGAAGGGCTAGTGGATCGATCGGCTCTCCCCAGGGCGCCTCGACCCTTATGACCTGCGCACCCTGACGAGAGGCGACTTCGCACATCCTCTCTCCGAACAGGCCGTTCACGCCCACGACCACCGGGTCGCCCGGTCGGACGAAGTTCACGAACGAAGCTTCCATGCCGGCCGACCCGGTCCCGCTCAAGGGAAAGGTCAGCGAGTTGGTGGTGCGGAAAGCGGTCCGCAATCGATCGCAGGTCTCGTCAAGAACCTCGAGAAACGCGGGATCCAGGTGGCCGAGGACGGGGCGGACGAAGGCCGCGGCGACTTCAGGGTACGGGTTGGACGGCCCTGGGCCCATGAGTATCCGGTCTTCGAGCGCCATGAGAAGGATGCTAGGCACGAGAGAGCCTCGGACCGCCAGACCTCCGCATGGTGGATCGGTCATCCCAGGGTGCAGCCAAGACGCTCGCGTATCCTGCGGACCATGCGTGCGAGCGCGGACGTCGGCCTCCACCGATCCGCCAGGCCTGCGAGCCCGCTCAGCAGGTTGCTGTCCACCGAGCACGCAATCCCGCTGCTCGTGGCGTCCTTTGCGGTCATCTTGGCCAACGCTCCGACCATCGTTCACCTGCTCACCACGAACCCGATCCAGCTCTTCTCGTTTCTGTCACCCGCACACCCGGTACACCAGCTTCTGTCGGGAAGATCGACCATCGACCCCGCCGCGGGGAACGTCACCCAGGCATCGGGTGCTCTCGCCGCCCGGGACTGGTTGTCGGGACACCTGCCGTGGTGGAACCCCTACGCGGGCTTCGGCATGCCCCTCGCGGGCGATATCCAGTCAGCGGCGTTCTTTCCCCTGGTAATCCTCCTCGCCGGTGGCGGGTACGGAATCCTGTTCTTCCACATCGCCCTCGAGCTGACAGCAGCGTGGGCCACGTACTTCCTCATCCGGCGACTCGGCGTCGGCAAGCTCGGAGCGACGACAGGAGCTGTCGCGTTCGGTCTCTGCGGCACATTCGCATGGCTGGCAAACGCAACCGTGAACCCCGTCGCGTTCCTACCGCTCGCCTTGCTCGGAGTCGAGCGCTGTCGAGAAGCAGCGCGCGAGAAGCGCCTCTTTGCAGGATGGGCACTTCTCGCAATCGCTCTTGCACTGTCGATACTCGCTGGCTTTCCTGAGGTCGCCTATCTCGACGGCCTCTTGGTTGTCTGGTGGTGCCTGTTGCGTCTAACCGGCACCCGAGAGACGATTCTTCGCTTCGCCGGCAATCTCGCAGTAGGGCTCGTCGTCGCTGTCGCCATTGCTGCACCGACCGAGGTCGCGTTCGCCACCTACCTCCATCACGCGAACGTCGGTGCTCACTCCGGACAGATCGGAAACCAGGCGATGGCGAGTCAAGGTGTGGCCCAACTGCTTCTTCCTTATGTTTACGGACCAATTCTCGGGCTCAACTCCACGGCACCCCCCGATCTAGCCACCTCCATATGGGGAATCGCCGGTGGATACGTGAGCGTCATCCTGGTCACGTGTGCGCTGTGGGGAGCGGTCGGGAGAAGGCTGAGGTTGCTACGGATCGGCCTCTGTGCGTGGACCGTGGTCGGGGTCCTGAAGACGTTCGGAGTGCCTCCGGTTGCTCATCTCGTGACTCATCTGCCGGGGTTTTCCAACATCGCGACCGACCGCTACGCGACGGCGTCGTACGAGCTGGCAGTGGTCGTCCTCGCCGCGCTCGGCATCGACGACCTCGTGAGGGGACGGCTCAAAGCTCGAACGGTGCTGGTCTGCGGCTCGATCTGCGCTCTACTCGTCGTGGCCATGCTGTTCGTCGCGTGGCCCGTCCTTACGCATACCTCCGGCGCTACGCATCCGCATCGGTTCGCTGTGGTCAGCGCTGTGTGGGCACTCGCCGGGATCGCAGCGTTGATCGTGGGAGGGCTCATCGCCTGCCGGGCGAGCGGTCCGCCGCGGGAAAAAGCGCCGCGCGCAGATAGAAGGCCAGACAGAAGGCGTGGAGCGCTCATCGTCAGCTGCACGGTGATCATCGATGCGATCGCGTTGTTCGCAGCGCCGTTGCTCTCGGCTCCCAATCCCGCTCCTCTCGAAGAGGGATCGGTTCACTACCTACAATCGCATCTGGGGACTGCAAGATTCGCCACTCTCGGCCCGATCCAACCGAACTACGGCTCTTACTTCGGAATCTACGAGCTATCCCTTCATGACCTTCCGATCCCGAAGGGATACAGCGAATACGCATCGAAATACCTCGACCCAAACGCGCTTCCATACCAGATCACGGGTACGACTCGGACAAATCCGAACGCCCCCGGACCTGCGCCACAACTCACAGCGCACCTCGTCGATTACGAGCGTGCGGGCGTCAAGTACATCGTCACCTTCGGCACAGGCTCCGACGTCTTCGGCGAACCGTGGCCGACTCCGGGAATAGAACCTGCCCCGAAACTCGTGTTCGAAGACTCCGGGTCGAGGATCTACGAGCTGCCGTCGACTCGGCCTTTCTTCTCGACACCGGGGTCTTCGTGCTCGATAACAACTAGCGGGTACGACGAAGCGGTCGTCCGTTGCCCGCGGGCTTCGACACTGGTGCGGCTCGAACAGGATCTCCCAGGCTGGCGGGCGACCGTGCGAGGTCGCGCGTCTCAGGTGAACGCAGCCGACGGGCCATTTCAGTCCGTCCGGGTACCGGCTGGAACCTCCACGGTCCGGTTCTCCTTCGTTCCGCCTCATGGTGACGCAGCTCTCGTCGTCTCCGTGATCGCCATCCTCGTCACGATCGCCGGTGTCGCATTCGATGTCCGCTTCAAGAGACGGAAGAAACAGAAGAAGTCGCAACCTCGCCATGCCCGGCATTCCACAGTTGTGTTCAGCACGAGCGGCGGTCCACCGCATACACCCGTGCTCGAGGAGACGGATGCGGACACTGGCACTGGCACTGGCACTGGCA
>DASPVS010000391.1:0-4005 GCA_035622235.1 Acidimicrobiales bacterium
GGCCTTCCGCTCTCTGTCGAGTCGAGCATCGGGTACGTCGTCGCCCCGGACGACGGGACTGACGTCGACGAGCTCTTGCAGCATGCGGATGTCGCTCTTTACGAAGCGAAGGCCCTCCACAGTGGCGTGGTTCGCTACGACGCGGCGAACGACCACTACGACGCTTCGAACCTGACCTTGCTGGCAGAGCTCCGAAGGGGCATCGAGGCAGACGAGCTCGTCCTGCACTACCAACCCAAGGTGAGAACAGACGACCACAGCATCGAGGCGGTCGAGGCTCTCGTCAGGTGGGATCACCCGACGCTCGGTCTCCTCGGTCCTGACCGCTTCATTCCCCTTGCCGAGCAGACAGACCTCATCGACCTTCTCACCCAATGGGTGCTCTCGAAAGCGTTGAGCGACTTGCGCGACATGGGACCGGCGGCGGACGCCGTAAGCATGGCGGTGAACGTCTCAGCCCGAAATCTCGGCCGGCCCAGGTTCGCGAACAGCGTGGTGGAGACGCTGCGAAATCTCGGCCTGCCCGCGCGCCGCCTCATCGTCGAGATCACCGAAACCGCTCTTCTCGCCGACCCCGCCCGCGCCGCAACCGTTCTCGCAGAGCTCGACGAGGCCGGCGTAGAGGTGAGTCTCGACGACTTCGGGCGCGGCCAGACCTCGCTTGGTTACCTGTCAACACTGCCGGTTCACGAGCTCAAGATCGACAGAGGCTTCGTCACGGACATGCTCGACGACCGTTCTCACGCCACGATCGTCCACTCGGTCGTGGACCTCGGTCACAACCTTTCGCTTCGCGTCGTCGCCGAAGGTGTGGAGACCGAGGACGTTCTCGATGCACTTCGCCAAACCGGCTGCGATCTCGCCCAGGGCTTCTTCTTCGCAAAGCCGATGCCGCTCGAGCAACTCTCCTGCGACCTCGCCGAGCGTTCGTCGAGGTCGCAGGTTGCCGCCGGCTGACCCAGCTCCTAACGTATCGAACACATGTTCGATACACACTGGGACGAGGGCCTCGACGATTCGCAGCTGAGCGCTGTGACCCATGGGGAGGGGCCGCTGGTCGTCGTGGCGGGCGCAGGAACCGGCAAGACGCGCACTCTCACGTCCCGCGTCGCGAGATTTCTCGATCGCGGAGTGGCGCCCGAACGAATACTTCTGCTCACGTTCACCCGCAGGGCCGCGGACGACATGCTCGCGAGAGCGGCGTCGCTCGCGGGACGAGGTGGCGAGGCGCGAAGGCTCAACGGCGGTACTTTCCACGCGGTCGCACACCGGATCCTCCGGGGAAACAACGAGGGCCTGGGCCTCGGCCGGGAAGTTTCCGTCCTCGACCCTGGCGACGTCGCGGACATCATGGACCTGCTCAGAGACGACCACGGCCCCCGCACCGGCTCCGCACGACGTCCCCGGGCGAGCACTCTCGCCGAGATCTATTCGCGATGTGTCAACACAAATCGGAGCGTCGGGGAGGTCGTCGCGGACGACTTCCCTTGGTGTGAACCGGAGGTCGATCAGGTCGCGGAGCTCTGTTCGGGCTATGTGAAGCGAAAGCGTGCCAGAGGTCTGGTCGATTTCGACGACCTCCTTCTCTTCTGGCGCGCAGCGCTTCAGGACGAACATCTCGGTCCGAGCCTGGTGGCGATGTTCGACGTTGTGCTCGTGGACGAGTACCAGGACGTGAACGCGGTCCAAGCGGACATCGTGCGGTTGCTGCGCCCACGAGGTTCGGGCCTAACCGTCGTCGGAGACGACGCCCAGGCGATCTACGGCTTTCGGGGAGCAGACAGCAGGCGTCTGCACGAGTTGACCGGTTCGTTGCCCGACGTGACGGTCGTTCGTCTGGAGAAGAACTTTCGTTCCTTTTCAAGAATTCTCGACCTCGCGAACGCGGTGAGGCCACAGGAGCCGGGTGCGAGGATCGTCCTCCGGTCGTCGAGAGCGGACGGGCGCAAGCCGGCTCTGTTTCGTTGCTACGACGCCGCCAGCGAAGCGCGGGTTGTCGTCGACTGCGTTCTGGACGGGCACGAAGAAGGGATGATGCTGAGAGAACAAGCGGTGCTCGTCAGAGCTTCGCACCACAGTGATCTGATCGAGCTCGAGCTGACCGCCCGCCGCATCCCGTACCGAAAATACGGCGGCCTGCGTTTCCTCGAAGCATCGCACGTGAAGGACTTCCTCGCGACGCTGCGCCTCCTTCACAACACCCACGACGAAGTTGCCTGGTTCAGGCTCCTGCGCATGCACGACGGGATAGGACCCGCGAGCGCGAAGAGGCTCGTGGCAATTCTGCTTGGCAGAGCTTGCGATCCAGAGCTCGACGCTACACAGATCGTCGCCGCGGCCCCGGCGCGCACGAGAGTCGCCCTGTCGATGACATTGCGCGAATTGGAAACGGCATGCTCGCTTGCCAGAACACCGGATCGTGTGGATGGCGTTCATCGACTGCTCCGCCCTCTCGTGCAGACCCGTTATGAACGAGCCGAAGCTCGTCTCGACGACCTCGAGCGACTTGCGTCCGCCGCGCGCACATCAGAGGACCTCTGTTCGTGGATATGTGACGTAACGCTCGACCCGCCGCTGTCGTCGGGCGATCTCGCGGCGCATCCTCATCTCGACGAGGATTACGTGGTCATCTCGACGGTGCATTCGGCGAAGGGCCTCGAGTGGCGATCAGTACATCTACCGCACCTCGTCGACGGCGCGTTCCCCTCGGACATGGCTCTCCGGTCGCCCGTCGGGCTGGCTGAGGAACGGCGCCTTTTCTACGTGGCGACGACGCGAGCACGCGACAAACTGACGCTCTATGCGCCGCTTCGGATGCCACATCATCGTCGCTCGGCGAGCGACCGTCACAGCTTCGCTTCGACGAGCCGGTTTCTCGATGATGGTGTGCTCGGCGCTCTCGAGGTGAAGGACCAGGTTCCGCAACGACCGTCGATTGCGGCTACCACGTCGCCTGCGAAGATCACAGTCGACTTGGACGTTCTCTGGCGCTGACGCGTCACCCTTCGCTGGCGCTGGCGCTGAAGCGTCATCATTGACTGGCGCTGGGGCTGACCCGTCCACTGGCGCTCACACGTTCACTGCGTGAGCGGGGAGCGGACCCTGGCAAGTTTGTCGGGGTTACCCATGACCCAGATGTGGGCGATCCGGCCGTCGACTTGATCGCAGGAAGCGACCCAGTCGACCGATCCGTCAGGCATGCAGAAGACCAAGCCCAAACTCCCGTTGACGTCGGAGAAATGCGCTGTCCGATCCGTGAGCCGTTTGCTCAGGTTCAACAAGAGCCTCGTCACGCGGTAGGGGCCGACCACCGGCCTGCGCGCTGCATGTCTAGAAGGACCCCCGTCCGTTACAAGCGTCACCGACGGATCGAGCAACTCCGCCACGCGCTGTGCGTCGCCCAGTGACAAGGCGACGAGCAGTTTCTTGATCAACTCGTGGTCGGCCGGTTCGACGTCTCCGACATCGGGACGGTCCTTCGAAGGCGTGATCCCGGCTCCCTCGAGGTCCCGCGCGCCTCGGATCTTCTGCCTCGCCCGAGACGCGATCTGGCGGCAGGCTGCGGGCGTCTTGCCGACTGCGTCGGCGATCGTCGAGTACGGCTCCCCGAAAACCTCCGCGAGAAGGAAAACCGCCCGTTCGGTCGGACTCAAGCGGTCGAGGAGGACGAGGAAACCGAGCGTGAGCGACTCTGACATCTCGAGATCGTCTTCAGGTCCCGGAGTCGTGGACGCCGGCTCGGGCAACCAAGGCCCCACGTACTGCTCGCGCCTTCTGTCGATCGATCTTCGACGATCGATGGCAAGACGGGTTGTGACCGTGGTGAGCCATGCGACCGGCGAGCGAATGTCCCGCCGGTCCACGGAGCTCCATCGCACCCAGGTCTCTTGCACCACGTCTTCTGCATCGGCCCAGGATCCGGTCATCCTGTACGCGAGGGCCACGAGGCGGTCGCGCTCGTCTGTGAACACGCCGGTCAGCAATGCGTCTGGCACGAATACGTCT
>DASPVS010000392.1:0-4643 GCA_035622235.1 Acidimicrobiales bacterium
CGCAGAGGGCGAAGCCGGACCAGGACAGCGCCTTCCGCTCGCAAAGGACCTCGCGGCCGTCCTCGGGGTCAACAAGAACACCGTGCTGCGCGCAATGCACATCCTGCGAGAGGAAGGCCTACTCGACTTCACGCGGGGCAGGGCAATAACCGTCGCTGGCAACGCTCCAACCAAGGGAGTCGTGCTTCAACGAGCAAGAGACTTGGTGAAGTTCGCGCGGCAGCAGGGATACCGTCGCGACGAACTCATCCGTCTCATCGAGCAGATCCCCTAGCACCGGTACTAACACCACGCCTGTTCCGAACGATTGCTCGCCGGTGCGTCGGCCGGGTCACTTCTTTCGCAGCTCGCTTGCAATACGGAGAGGGACGTCCCCGAACGGGTTGAGGTAGTACGTGAGCGATGCTCGGTGATAGCCGTCGGCGATGTCAGCTCCCTGGCGCAACGTGACAAAAAGGATAGGACTCAGCTTCTCGCCTGATACCGCCTTGAGCAGGTCACGCCGAACTCCGGGGTCGTCGAGGGGCAATGGTTCACGCCCACACGCGCGGAGGATGTCGTTGGCTCGTCGCGTCGTCACTGTGGCCGCTCTGAGATCCTTCACCAATTCCTTGACCTGGGCTGAGTCCAGGCGCAGCGACAGGTAGGCCTCCGCGGCGGCGAAGTCGTGCTCCGCCACGTCGTCGAGCCATCGCACGCCAAGAGCGGCGTCCTTCGTGTCAGTGGAAGTCTTCGATTTTGCCTTGTCGTCCTTTGTCATCATTTTTTCACCCTTCTGCCTTTTCACCTCGGACCGCTGAATCTGCTTGCAGACCACCGATGGTCGCTGCTCCTGAGCGTTCTACCGCTATATCGCCTCCTGGGTCAGATGCTTGCGTAGTGGTCGGACAGAAGGCTGGCGTACCGATGGCCGCGGCGACATCGAACTCGGGATCAACTTGGACCCCTGGTTCGATCGGGTGAGCTTCAGGCCTACTGCCGTTCTACGAGAGCTTTGAAGTTGTTGAGACCTTCTTCGAGACTCTTGGTATTCAAGCGCTTGACGATGAACGCGTCAGCGATCTTGCCAAACACACCGCCCGACAGCGCGTAGTCGAACGTCGCAGTCAGGCGCGTTCCATCGCCTTCCGGCGTTAGCTCCCAACGAGCGCGCCCCGACAACATGCCTTCCATTTGGAAAAGCTGCAGCTTGTCGGGCTGGTAGTCGATCACCGTTTCTGTCACTGGTATGGACATGCCGGCCGACCTCACCTTGAACGTGACCTTGCCCTCCTTTTCGGGGAAGGGAGCGACGAGGTCGAGGTCTGTCATGCCCGGATACCAATCTGGCCAGCGGCTGGCATCGCTGAGAAGCGCCATGGTCTCCTCCGGCGAGGCCTTGATCTGGACGCTGCGTTGCACGAAAGCCACCGTGGATCTCCTCGCCCGCTTGAATCGCCTGCCGTGAAGCGGCTGGGCCCGATTTTAGAGCCGCGAAGTATTCAGTCGATCTCGTCTGTTTCGACCAGCTCGTCGATCACAGCGCGAAGTTGGCGCGAGGCGCTTCGAGGATCGCCGGACTGTGTGATGAAGCGGACGACTACGAAGTGGCGGGCTCCTGCCTTCCAGAGAGAGGGGATCTTCTCGGGTGTGACCGCACCTGTAATGAAGACCGGCCGTCGGGAACGCCGGTTGGCGATTGTCACGTAACCGATCCCGGTACCGCGGCGGCCCGGCTTGGTCGGTGTTTCTTCGACGGGTCCGGCCGAGATGTAATCGACCGGTTCGTCGATGCTTCGCTCGAGCTCGGATTCCGAATGTGTCGATAGGCCGACGATCGAATTCTGACCGAGAATGCGACGCGCAATGGCAGCCGGTACGTCATCTTGACCGACGTGAACGCCTTCCGCGCCGACGGCTAGAGCCACATCGGGACGATCGTTGACGATGAACGGAACGCCGTGAGCTGAGCACACTCGATGTGCGAGACGAGCTCGGGCGACGAGATCCCTTGGCTGCAGCGATTTGTCTCTCAGCTGAACGACGTCCACGCCACCGGACACGCTGTTTTCGAGAAACCGTTCGAGGTCGGGCCGATCAGGGGTGCAGAGATAAAGGCGTCGTCCGCCCAGGAGGTCGGCTGTCCGCGAGCTCAACGAGAACGAGCTGTTGCGGGGTCTTTCTTGGTTCGTGTTGACCCCGTCTGAGACCGGGAGGCCGCTGATCGCTTGGACGTAGTCGTGCGCAGCTTGGAGGTCTTGGAAGTCGAAGAGGTCTTCGAACTCGACGAGGTCTTCGAAGTCTTGGAATTCGTGGAGGCTTCTTTCGACGCACGTTTGGCCGCCTGTTTCCACGCGCGCACCTGGATCAAGGACGATTCGTCGACGATGTCCGCCACAGAGCGCAGCGAACCGGGCTCCCCGTACGGGACCGAAAGGCGTTTCCAACCTTCGGGACGAACGCCGAGTTGCTTTCCGAGCAGTGCCATGAAGATCTTTGCCTTCTGCTCACCGAAACCCGGGAGCTCGCGCAGCCGCCGTATCAACTCGTCTGCGGACGGCACCGGACTCCAGATCCGTTCGGCCCTCCCTCCGTAATGTTCGACTATCAACGCACAAAGGGCGTGGACGCGAGTCGCCATCGATCCCGGGTAGCGGTGCAACGCAGGTTTGCGAGCAAAGAGGGCCGCGAGCTCGTCCGCTGGCATGCTCGCGATCGTGACCGCGTCGAACGTCCCGTTCATCCGACGTTTCAACTCGGCGGGACCCGAAAACGCCCACTCGAGAGGTACCTGCTGGTCGAGCACCATTCCGATGAGCAGCGCTAGCGGATCCTCGGAAAGGAGTTTGTCGGCCTCGGGATCCTGGCTCAGGTGAAGCATCTCGAAGGGTCACGTTAGCGCCGACCTCGAGCAGCGAACCTCCGAGCTACCAGGTATCAGGCGACTGCCCCACATTTGACCCGACCAACTCGAACTCCTCGCGCTCCTTGCGAGCGGGCCTGTCGACGACCTTCGCCACCGGCCCCGGTCGAGAAGGAAGAAACGCCGCTGCAACGAGTGCCCCGACTGCCGCGACGGTCCCGGCGACTATGCAACCGCCGGAAAGGCTGTGGAGGAACGCGGTGGTTGCCGCTGCCTCCAGACGCTGCGCTATGTGCAGGAAACCAGCCTGCTGAATTTTGGCTGCAGCGATCGTGGCTCCACCCACAGACCCGTTCGCGGCCGAGACCGCTCGCGGCGGAAGTCCTCCCGGAAGGATGCTCGCCAGCTTGCTCGTGTAGAGAGAAGACGCCACGCTCCCGATCACCGCTACTCCGAGCGTTGCACCGAACAGCCTCGTTGCGTCGTTCACGGCCGATCCGACACCGGCCTTTTCGATTGGCACAACGCCCATGATCGCTTCGGTCGCGGGTGCTGTGGTGAGTCCCATTCCGGTGCCCAGCACGACCATCTGCGCTGCGATTACCAGATAGGAGGTGGCCTGGCTACCGGTCGACACCCAGAGCAAACCGCCACTGAACAAGGCCAAGCCCGTCGCGACGATCGCCTTGTTGCCGACCCGGACGGCCAGTCGGGTTCCGATGACCGACGAAGCGCCCACGGACCCGGCGACCGGTAGAAGTCGGACACCGGTCGCGAAGGGGCTATAGGCCTTTACGAATTGGAAGTACTGAGTGATGAGGAAGATGAATCCGGAGAGCGCGAAGAACGCGATCGTCACCGAGCCACTCGATGCTGTGAAGCGAGGGTTCTTGAACAATCGGACGTCCAACATCGGGTTCTTCGTGCGACTTTCTGTCGTCAGGAAACCGGCGAGGAGTACCAGGCCGATCGAGAAGCACGCGAGGGTACGGTCAGAGGACCAGCCCCAATCGGGACCTTGGATCACTGCCAGGATCAACGCAGTCATTGCCGTTATCGACAGGACGAAGCCGCGCTTGTCGATCGGGGGAGTGCTCTCGTCTCTCGAAGTCGGGACGAACAATCCCACCAACAGAGCGACGATCGCCGCAATGGGGACGATGAAGACGAAGATGCTTCCCCACCAGAAGTGCTCGAGGAGCCAGCCGCCGAAGATCGGGCCCATGGCTACGCCCATTCCTGCGGTCGCTCCCCACAGTCCGATCGCCTTTGCGCGATCGCTCCGGTCGACGAACACGTTGGAGATGAGCGACAAGGTCGACGGGAAGATCATGGCCGCCCCCAGCCCCATGAACGCACGTGCCGCGATGAGCTGGTGAGGGGAGGTGCACATCGCCCCCGCCGCACTGGACGCGGCGAAAACTAACAGCCCGCCGAGGAGCATTCCCTTTCGTCCGAAACGGTCGCTCAGACTCCCGGCCACGAGGATGAGGGCTGCGAACACGAGGTTGTAGGCGTCGACGATCCACTGGAGATCGGTGGTGTTGGCCTTCGTCTCCCTGACGAGCGAGGGCAGCGCAACGTTCACGATCGTCGTGTCCAGGTTGATGATGAACGCAGCCAGGCACAGAGCTAGCAGGGCGGGTCCTCGGTTGAGTTTCATGCTTGATAACCTAAAGTGAAGAACTTGAGATTGTCAAGTGATCCGTGGTAGGATCGTGGACATGCGGGGTTATGGCCAATACTGCGCCCTTGCGAAAGCGCTAGACGTCGTCGGGGATCGCTGGACGCTGCTGATCGT
>DASPVS010000393.1:0-3019 GCA_035622235.1 Acidimicrobiales bacterium
ATCGACACGTCCAGCGCCGAGACAGGTTCGTCCGCCACGATCAAATCGGGTTCGAGCGCCAGTGCTCGCGCCAGCCCGATCCGCTGCCTCTGTCCGCCCGAGAACTCGTGTGGGTAGAGCTCCATCGATCGCATCGGCAGCCCGACTTCTTGAAGGAGATGTTGGACTCTCTGGTCCCGTTCTGCGCGCGTGCCTATGCCCTGGACGACCAGCGGCTCACGAAGGATCGGACCGACCCTCATCCGGGGGTCGAGCGACGCGTAGGGATCCTGGAACATCAGTTGGACGTTGCGTCGCATGTCGCGTAACGCGCTGCCTCTCAGACTCTGGACGTCTTGACCGTCCAAGACAATGTGTCCCCTGTCGGCCCGCTCGAGCGCCACGATCAAACGCCCGAGCGTCGTCTTGCCACAACCCGACTCGCCCACGAGGCCGAACGTCTCACCGTGCCGGACCTTGAGCGAAACGTCGGAGACCGCCTTGACGCTTCCGAGCTTCCTCCTGATGAGCCCGCCTGAGGTCACAGGGAATTCCTTCACCAAATTCTCGACGCTGAGGAGTATGGGTTGATGGGTTAGCTGATCCTGGCGAGCCGCTGCGCGCACAAGAACTTCGGGGTCCGGCCCACTCTCGGCGGCGGCGACGACGTCTCCCACGTCCGCCGCGGCAGCGGACGCCACCGACTCGTGCTCCAGGACCTCTGTCAGGCCGACCGGGTGAAAGCAGGCCGCCAGATGTCCGACCTCACTTTCAGCTTGGTGGACCAGAGGGGGCTCCGACTCCCAGCAGTCGTCTTGTGCATACCTGCACCGCGGTGCGAAAGCGCAACGTTCGATCGGCTGCGAGAGATCGGGTGGGAGGCCTGCGATGCTGCGGAGCGGGGATGTCGAGTCTTGATCCAGCCTGGGAACCGAAGCCAGGAGCGCCTCGGAGTACGGATGTCGCATGTGACCGAAGAGCTCGGTCGTGCGAGCTTGTTCGATGATGCGCCCGGCATACATGACGAGCACCCTGTTAGTTCTCGATGCGATCACACCCATGTCGTGGGTGATGAGGATGACCGCCATCTTCAGTCGCCGACGCAGGTCGTCTAGGAGGTCGAGGATCTGTGCCTGGACCGTCACATCGAGGGCTGTCGTGGGTTCATCAGCGATGAGCAGCTTCGGATCACAAGCGAGCGCCATGGCGATCATCACGCGTTGGCGGAGACCTCCGGACAATTGGTGGGGATAAGCGTCGATCCGCTCTTCGGGCCGTGGCATCTCGACGAGCTTGAGCACTTCGAGAGCGCGCTCGCGAGCCTGATCCGAAGGAAGCCCTCGATGCAGCCGCACACTTTCCTGGATCTGCTTGCCAATTCGCATCGTCGGGTTGAGCGAGGTGAGTGGGTCCTGGAAGATCATCCCCACCTCGTTGCCCCGGACCGTGCACATCTCCTTTTCGGAGAGAGGCACCACGTCCCTACCAAGAAGGCGGACCGAGCCCTCCGTCACGTGTCCCACCGAAGGCAACAACTTCATTATCGAGAGTCCGGTGGTCGACTTGCCGCAACCCGACTCTCCCACCAGACCCACGCATTCGCCTTCGTCGACCGAAAAGGAGACTCCGTCGACGGCCTTCACGTTCGATCGACGCAGATGGAATTCGGTGTGGAGGTTTTCGACTTCGAGTACGGGGGTCACGGTCGGGCCCGTGTTTTGTCCATCTTGGACAGGAACGTGTCAGCTCCACGTCCGTTCAGCCAACGAATCTCCAGGCACGAAGGGTCTGACACCCAGGACACGCTAGCGATCTGCGGCCCCCCACATGAAGGCAAGCGGGTCGATCACTGTCGCTGGAGGCGCTGGAGGCATTGGCGGGTCCGGAGGGCGTGCGAGAAACCCCTCGGGTCCCCCTGAATCAGGCGAACGTAAAGCTCGTACTCGCGCTCGCCAACGCCTTGCGGTTCGAGGCCGTCGACGACACTGTGTCGTGGACGTCGTATGTTCCGCAGCAGCTATATGGGATCCGCTGGACCTTGTCGACGGTCTTGCCCGGTGTGATCGTGATCGTCCATCTCATATCGCCGGCGCTGCCACCGTTGGTTCGAATGAATGGTCCGCTCATCTTCTGGACCAACTCGACCGTCTCCGTCGCCGTCGAACAGCTGTGCACCTTGTTCTTGATGGTCTCGAACGGAGCTGTCTGCGCGTTCACTTTCGGTGTGGCACTCAACCTTCAGCGTCGCGCAAGGAGCCGCCTGATCAGTGACTACCTTTGCGCTCGCTGGTGAGAGAGCCACTGACAGGATCGGCACGGTCACCACGGCTGTCATCGCAAGAGTCATTGCGCCGGCGGGGACCTTTCGGAGCGAAACTGTCATTTGACCTCCCCCAAACATGCAACCGGGAGATGCTTCAACGGTGATGGTACGGCCGACGTCGAGGGCGGTCGATGGACGCAACATCAACTCTGCATGGCGTTTTTTGCCGATGTTTCGGCCTTGACGCGACAAGGACCCGCGGCCTTTGCCACGGGTCCTTAGCCTTTAGAAATCCGGCGACGTCCTACTCTCCCAGGGGATCACTCCCCAAGTACCATCGGCGCTGACGGGCTTAACTTCCGTGTTCGGAATGGGAACGGGTGTGTCCCCGCCGCCATGGTCACCGGAAACCGATGCTCTTCTCCGACACCGTCTGGTCGACATCCAAGTCGGAGGTTCGAGCCGGCACGCGGCCGGCCCCTCTGAGCACTCCATAGCGAGCACGAGCAACAATGAACTCCAAGCCCTCGGCCGATTAGTACCGGTCGGCTGAACACATTGCTGTGCGTACACCTCCGGCCTATCAACGTGGTCGTCTGGCCACGGGCCTTACCAGGTTGTCCTGTGGGAGACCTAATCTTGGAACGAGCTTCGCGCTTAGATGCTTTCAGCGCTTATCCCATCCGTAGGTCGCTAACCAGCCGTGCCCTTGGCAGGACAACTGGCACACGAGAGCTACGTCCGTCCCGGTCCTCTCGTACTAGGGACAGCCTTCCT
>DASPVS010000394.1:0-3834 GCA_035622235.1 Acidimicrobiales bacterium
GCACTACCGGCGGCTTTTGAGAGAACTGCCCCCCGATACCGTTCACGTGCTCGTCGGCGGACGAATAGTCGCGGACGGTGGTCCAGAGCTCGCGGAGGAGCTCGACCGAAGCGGGTACAGGCCGTTCGAGGTCGCACCCACAGAACGCTGACCAGGGATGTCCCGACTGAACGCCTCGCTCGAAGTGCCCGGGCTGACCCGTGGCGAGGGGGTCGCGCTGGTACCCTGACCCCTCGTGTCGCAGCGTCTCGACCAGGGAAAGACGACTGTGTCGGGCGGCGGGCGCGGGTCGCGCTCGGGCCGCAGAAAAGGCCGTGAGACCTTCTCGACGAGCGGGCTCGAACGCCTCGGGGACCAGATAAACGAGAGCGGTCGAGGCGGACGTTCCCGGGATTCTGCGGGCACGAGGGCGCCGGCCGCGTACCCGGGGCACGGGCCTGGGGGCCCTCCTCCGTCGGTTCCCTCCACTCCCTCTACGGCTCCGGCAAGGCGAAAGCCCAAGCGCAGCCGGGGACAACGGATCATGAGAGCCTTCGTGGTCGTCGCGGCTCTGGTTCTCGTCGCCGCGGGAAGTCTCTATGGCTACGTCCGCTGGCGATTGAGCGAGATCAAGTCGATCCACTGCACGTCGTGCACGGCGGTGGCGGACGGGCAGCCGTACAACGTGTTGCTAGTGGGTTCCGACAGCCGCGCCGGGAACACCGGAGCCGCCGCAGCCGCGTTCGGCACGTCGTCTGAAGTCGCCGGCGCGAGAAGCGACACCATCAAGATCATCCATGTCGACCCCGCCACCCATACTGCGCGCCTGCTTTCCATTCCCCGCGACACGTACGTGCAGCTGTCGGACATGCCCCCGGGCACCGGGCTCTCGACGGACAACAAGATCAACTCTGCGTTCAACAACGGCCCGAATCCGCTCATAGCGACGATCCAGAACACTTTCGGGATCCCGATATCCCATTTCGTGACGATCGACTTCAGCGGCGAGATAAACCTCGTAAACGCAGTTGGTGGCATCAACCTGAATTTCAACTACCCGGTACGCGACGACGACGACGGCAACAACAATTCGGGCCTGAACATAACGAGCACGGGTTGCCAGACGCTCAACGGCACGACGGCGCTCGCCCTTTCCCGGTCGAGGTACTACCAGTACTACGCAGACGGTTACTGGCAGTCTGACCCGACGTCGGACCTCGGCCGGATTCAGCGCCAGAACGCGATCATCGAAGCGGTCATAGACAAGGCGAGGGGAACGATCAACCCGCTGACGTTGAATTCGTTCTTGAGCGCTGTCGTGCACGACATCACCAAGGACGACGCGCTCACGGCGTCCGGACTGGTCTCGCTGGCGCAGAACTATCACGCGTTCTCGGGATCGGACTTGCAGACATACACTCTGCCCACGACAGGCGCGCAGACGCCCGGAGGATCGGACGTGGAGGTCGTCGAGCAGCCTCAGGCAGTGCAGACGATCACGGAGTTCCTGGGTCAGGCACCCGAGACGGTGACCACTGCTCCCATCGACGAATACGGGAATGCCATAGCGACACCTGTGCCAACGACGGCACCCCCCTCGTCCGGCGCAGGAGCGTCAACGCCGGCGGCACCTTCCTCGAGCTCCGGCTCCGCTGGTTCGCCGACGCAGTCGACTGTTCCGTCTTACGATCCGACGCCCTGCTGAGACAAGTAAGAATCAGGCGACCGGGACCTCGGCCTGGTCCAGTCCCTGAGCGAGGGTGTTCCAGGACAGCGTGGCGCACTTGATACGGACGGGGAATTTCACGACCCCTTGAAGGGCCGAGAGCTCGCCCAGAGAATCGGCATCGAAGGCGATGTCGTCTGCTTCATCAGGATCCTCTTCCGCAGGATCTTCTTCTGTCCGACTCGTCGCCCTGTCTCCGTCGCCCAGGCGCGCCTCGTGAATGGACATCATCGCCTTGAACACCTTGATCAGGTCGCGCACCTCGCCGACGGGCTTGCCCTTCACTGCCGCCGACATGAGAGATGCCGAAGACTGGCTGATCGAGCAGCCCTGGCCTCCGATCCGAATGTCGGACAGCACACCGTCTTCGACGTCGAGGTAGACGACGACCTCGTCACCACAGAGAGGGTTGAAGCCCTCGACCCGTTGCGCCGGCGGCGCCGGTAGCTCCCCGCGGTTACGGGGACTGCGGTAGTGGTCGAGAATTATCTCGCGGTATAGATCTTCGAGACCTGACATTGTCTCCTCAAGGGTCGAGTGCCGCCAAAGCTTCTCAGCCGAACAGGTTACCGGCCTCGGCGATCGCATCGGCCAGCGCATCGACGTCGGATTCGTCGTTGTACAAGTAGAGAGAAGCGCGCGCGGTCGCAGTGACGCCCAGACGTCGCATCAACGGCTTCGCGCAGTGATGGCCCGCGCGTATACACACACCGGACTGATCGAGTACCTGCGCCAAGTCGTGTGGATGGACGTCGCGGTACGCGAGCGAGAGCACGCCCCCCCTGTCTTCGGTGCCCGGGGGGCCGAAGATCACGAGGTCATTTCCGAAGCGGTCGGCGAGCGTCTTTTGCGCGTATCGCGTCAGCTCGATCTCGTGTCGTCGCACCGCATCCATTCCGAGCTCGTTCAGATAGCGGATCGCCGCGCCGAGGCCAACGGCTTCGGCGATGGGAGGGGTCCCGGCTTCGAACTTCCAGGGGAGCACGTTCGAGGTGAAGCCGTCGCGGCGCACGTCGCGAATCATCCCGCCACCGCCGAGGAACGGAGGCATCTCCTCGAGCAGTTCGCGGCGTGCCCAGAGCACGCCGATCCCAGTCGGCCCCAGCATCTTGTGAGCACTGAAGGCGATGAAATCGCAACCGAGCGAGCGCAGATCGGTGGAGAGGTGGGGCACGTATTGAGCGCCGTCGGCAAGAAGAAGCGCGCCTGCGTCGTGCGCCGCCTCCGCGATCGTTGCCAGAGGCGTCACGGTCCCGGTCACGTTGGACATAGCTGTGCACGCGACGAGCTTCACTCCATCGACCATTCGGTCGAGGTCGCTCAGGTCCAGCCGGTAGTCGTCGTCCATCGAGAGCCAGCGAAGATCTATTCCGCGCTCCTCAGCGAGCATCAGCCACGGAACGACGTTGGCGTGGTGCTCGAGATCTGTGAGAAGGATTGCGTCGCCTTCGCGCAGGTTGTGCGCTCCCCAAGTGCCTGCGACGAGGTTGATCGCCTCTGTGGCGTTCTTGGTGAATATGACCTCGTGCTCGGCGTCGGGGGCGCCTATGAAATCGCCCACGGTGCGTCGCGCGTCTTCGTATTGCCTGTCGGACTCTTCCGCGAGCGAGTAGACGCCCCGATGCACGTTCGCGTAAGCGGTCTCGTAGTAATTGTCCATCGCTTCGAGCACCTGTCGCGGGTGCTGGGAGGACGAAGCCGAGTCGAGGTAGACGATCGGACGGCCATGAACGGTCCGCCCGAGGACGGGGAAGTCCTCTTTTATCCCGGCCGGCAAGGTCAGTTTCTCCACGGTTCGTACCCTTCGTCCTCGAGCCGTCGGGCCAGTTCCGGCCCACCGCTGTCGACGAGCCTCCCTCCGACGAGCACATGGACCACGTCGGGACGCAGCAGCTCGAGGATCTTCGTGTAGTGAGTGACCAGCAACACTCCAAGCTCCGGGCGTTCGTCCATGACCATGCGGACACCCTCGGCGACGACGCCGAGCGCGTCGATGTCGAGCCCTGAATCGGTCTCGTCGAGCACGGCAAGCTTCGGTTCGAGCAACGCCATCTGCAATATTTCGTTGCGCTTCTTCTCGCCGCCCGAGAACCCAACGTTGACCGGCCGGCGCAGCATGTCGGGCTCGA
>DASPVS010000395.1:0-8236 GCA_035622235.1 Acidimicrobiales bacterium
GTTCCAAAAGTACGCCACCGAGAGCGGCGCGTACATCAGGGAGCATTTCTTCGGGCCGGATCCGCGGCTGCGGCGTCTGGTCGAGCACCTTTCGGACGAGGAGCTCCAGGCTCTTCCCCGCGGGGGCCACGACTACCGAAAGCTCTATGCCGCTTACAAGTTGGCGACCGAACAGGTCGGCGCTCCGACTGCGATCCTCGCCAAGACGATCAAGGGTTGGACGCTCGGGCCCGAGATCGAAGCCAGAAACGCGACGCACCAGATAAAGAAGATGACCAAGGCGCAGTTGCTGGTTCTGCGCGACCGGCTCTACCTCCAAGACGAGATACCCGAGAGCGCGCTCGATGACGAGCTTCCTCCCTACTACCGGCCACCTGAAGGCTCCCTTGCACACGACTACCTCTCGGCGAGAAGTCATATGCTCGCGGGCCCCGTCCCCCAGAGGCTGGTCCGAAGTCATACCGCTCCGGCGATCGATCCGAATGTCTTCGCGGACTTGTTGTCTGGCTCGGGCGGCCAAGCGGTGTCGACGACGATGGCTTTTGCACGTCTTCTGCGGAATCTCGTGCGCGACCCGGGCGTCGGGCCGTTAGTCGCACCGATCATCCCCGACGAGGCCCGCACGTTCGGGCTCGAGCCTTTGATTGCGGAGACCAAGATCTACGCGCCCGGAGGCCAGCGCTACACACCGGTCGATTCCGACCTCATCCTGCGCTACGCAGAGGACCGTCAGGGCCAGATGTTGCAAGAGGGAATAAGCGAAGCCGGCGCCATGTCGAGCTTCATCGCGCTTTCCACTGCGTATGCCACCTGGGGTCGTCCGATGGTTCCGATCTACCTCTTCTATTCGATGTTCGGGTTCCAGCGCGTCGGCGATCTCACTTGGTTGACCGGAGACATCCGCGGCCGCGGAATCCTGGCGGGGTGCACGTCGGGGCGTACGACGTTGCAGGGCGAGGGACTGCAGCACGACGACGGGCACTCTCCTTTGCTCGCGTCTGTGAACCCGGCGGTCAGGATCTACGACCCTGCGTTCGCGTACGAAATCGCCGTGATCATGGAGGAAGCGGTAAAGAAGATCGTCGGCCCCGAGCCAGAGGATCGCTTCTGGTACCTCACCCTCTACAACGAGAATTACGAAATGCCGCCGTTCCCTACAGGTGATACGGGCGACGAGTGGACCGACGAGCGGGTCCGTGACGGCATTCTGAAAGGCGCTTACCGCTTCGCTCCCCCGGCGACCCTCGACGACAACGAGCGGTCAGCTGAACTGGCGGCAGCGGAGCGCCGGGCGACACTTCTTTTCTCCGGTTCGATGTGGCGTCAAGCCATGGAGGCGAGACGGCTTCTCGCGGAGGACTGGGGCGTGAGCGCAGACGTCTGGTCTGTCACCTCGTACACGGAGCTACGCGACGACGCGTTGTCCGTTGAGCGCTGGAACATGCTGCATCCCAACGAACCGCAACGGAAGCCGTATGTGAGCGAGATCCTGGCCGATGGCGAGGGCCCCGTGATCGCCGTCAGCGACTATGTGCGGTCGCTCCCGGACCTCGTGTCTCGCTGGGTGCAACGCCCGTGGATCTCGCTCGGAACCGACGGATTCGGACGTTCGGACACCCGCGTCGCACTCCGCAGCTTCTTCGAGGTGGACTCACCGCATCTCGTCGTCGCGACTCTCTCCGCGTTGGCCGGAGCAGGAGACGCAAAGGCAGACGAGGTGACCGAGGCCATCGACAAGTACTCGATAGAAACGGACTCGGCCGACCCCTGGAAAAGCTGACCGGCCCGGAGAACGCTGACCGGCCTAGAAAACGCTGACCGGCCTAGAAAACGCTGGCCGGCCTGGAAATGCTGACGGCCCTCGAAACCGACCGGAAGGGACCTGTCAGCCGGCGACACCCGATCCGGTCAGTGTCACGGTCAGGAACCCCTGACCACCGCTGACGTTGAAGAGGTAGCGCCCGGACGCCGGCTCCCTTTGCGTATAGCAGGTGTGTCTCTAGTAACGATACGTGTCGGGCTTGTATGGCCCGTCGATCGAAACTCCTATGTAGTCCGCTTGGTCTTTAGTGAGCTGCGTCAACTTCACGCCTAGTGCGTCAAGGTGCAGGCGCGCGACTTTTTCGTCCAGAGCCTTCGGCAGCACGTACACCCTGTTCTCGTAATTCTCGGTATTACCGAACAACTCCACCTGCGCCATGGTCTGGTTCGTGAACGAGTTCGACATCACAAAGCTCGGGTGGCCCGTCGCGTTGCCCAGATTGAGGAGGCGGCCTTCCGAGAGGACGATCACCGCGTGCCCGTCGGGGAAGACCCACTTGTCGACCTGGGGCTTGATGTTGACGCGCTTGACCCCGGGCACCTTCGCGAGACCGGCCATGTCTATCTCGTTGTCGAAATGGCCGATGTTCCCGACTATCGCCTGGTGCTTCATCCGGCCCATCTGGCCGGCCGTGATGATGTCCTTGTTTCCCGTGGCGGTGACGAAGATGTCAGCGCGCTCGAGCACGTCTTCGAGCGGAAGAACCTCGAAACCCTCCATCGCGGCCTGTAGTGCGCAGATGGGGTCTATTTCGGTGATGACGACGCGCGCTCCTTGGCCTCGCAAGGATTCTGCGCAACCTTTGCCCACGTCGCCGTAGCCGCAGACGACGACCGTCTTTCCTCCGATTAGGACGTCGGTCGCGCGGTTGATCCCGTCCACAAGGGAGTGCCGGCAGCCGTACTTGTTGTCGAACTTCGACTTCGTCACCGAGTCGTTCACGTTGATCGCCGGGAACAGGAGCTCGCCGCGCCGTTCCATCTCGTACAGACGGTGGACGCCGGTCGTGGTCTCCTCGGTCACGCCCTTGATCCCGTTCGCAACCGAAGTCCAACGACCGGAATCCGCCTTGTAGCTTCGATCGAGGAGTCGCAACACGACGCCCATTTCGTCGGATTCGGCGGTTGCCGGGTCCGGTACCGACCCGTTCTTCTCACATTCGACGCCCATGTGAACCAGCATCGTTGCGTCGCCGCCGTCGTCGAGGATCATGTTGGGCCCGCCTTCGGGCCAGAGGAGCGCTTGCTCGGTGCACCACCAGTACTCCTCCAACGACTCGCCTTTAAAGGCGAAGACCGGCACGCCGGCAGGTGACTCTGGAGTTCCTTTCGGTCCGACGACAACGGCCGCGGCGGCATGGTCCTGGGTCGAGAAGATGTTGCAGCTCGCCCAACGAACCTGCGCACCCAACGCGGTGAGCGTCTCGATCAGAACGGCTGTCTGGACGGTCATGTGCAGAGATCCCGTGATTCGAGCACCTTTCAAGGGCTTGGCGTCCTGGTACTCGCCACGCATGGCCATGAGGCCCGGCATCTCGTGCTCTGCCAGTTCGATCTCCTTCCGGCCGAACGCAGCAAGGGACAGGTCGGCGACCCGATAGGGGGTGCTGCCTTTGTCACTCGTCATCAGATCGTCTCCTCCTGTCCGGCGTCCGTTCGTGGATCACATCCGGTGCGATCCAGGATAGACGGAGGGTGCACGGCTCTTTGAAGGTCAGGGTTCACCTGTCGGTTCTCCTGGCGATGTGGCCGGGGCACGCAGCATGCGGATCCCCTTGTTGATCGAATCCCTTATGAGCCGATCGTTGTCCTTTGAGATGAACGCGTGGACCCGTCTCTCGAGAAGGACCCTCAGTATTGGATTGAACGCCAAGTACGTCTCGGAGAAATGGATTCGGGTCTGTTCCTCTCCGAGCGGCTCCAGGCGTGTACGACCTTCAGCTCGAGACCAGAGCGGCTTGCCGATGGCGTCGTACTTCCACGAGACCGGGGGCTCGACCTCGGTCAACCATTCCCACGAATGGCCCACTCCCCCTGTCAAGAGGTATCGCGGCACTCGAAACGTGCAGTGCCGGATGAGTCCTTCTCCGATTTCGTCGCCTGGGTGCAGTATCTCGATATCCACGCCACCGCCCGTGCGACGGCGTGGGCTGCGCAGCCAGAAGAGCCGCCAAACTTCTGACGGAGTCCCGTTCACGTCGACCGAATAACGGTGCTGCTGCACGACACCTCCCCTAGAGGTCACACGCCACACGCCACACGCCGCGACGGCTGGGAGGGCGACTGTAGCGTGGGGAGCGTGACGAGGCTCTACGAAACGAGCCGCGAACAATTGGCCGATCTGTTGGTGGGCGAGCCTGCCTACCGTCTCGACCAGGTCTGGGAAGGTCTCTACAAGCGCGCGCTCCGGCCCGCTGAGATGACCGATCTTCCACGTGAACTACGCCTGAGACTCGAGGATGCGCTGCCACCGTCGCTCCGCGTAGAAGCTACGCAGACCGCCGACATGGGTGCGACCGTCAAGTGGTCGTGGCGCCTTTTCGACGACGCCGTCGTAGAGACCGTCCTCATGCTCTACAAAGACCGCGCGACGGTGTGCGTGTCGACACAAGCCGGGTGCGCGATGGCGTGCGAATTCTGCGCGACCGGTCAAGCCGGGTTCACCCGGAACTTGTCGGCCGGTGAAATTCTCGAACAGGTCACGGCAGCATGCAGCGCTGCGAGACCCAGGCGCCTTTCGAACGTGGTTTTCATGGGAATGGGCGAGCCGATGGCGAATTACCCGCGCGTCTGGTCGGCAATCGAACGAATACAGAAAGACATGGGGATCTCAGCGAGACGGCTCACCCTGTCGACCGTCGGAATCGTGCCGGGCATCGAACGGCTCGCGACTGAGTCGCTGCCAGTGAACCTCGCCGTCTCGCTCCATGCAGCCAACGACGAGTTGAGGGACCGCCTCGTCCCGATAAACCGCAGGTACCCGCTGGAGGCGCTCGCCAGATCGTGCGCTCGATACGTCGACAGAACGGGGCGTCGCCTCTCCTTCGAGTGGGCGCTGATCGACGGTGTCAACGACAGGGGTCGCGATGTCGCCGAGCTAGCGGCATACTGCCTTCCGATCGGCGCACACGTGAACCTGATACCTCTCAACCCGACACCGGGATATCCGGTGCTCGGGACACCCCGTGAGCGTGTCCGGAAATTCCGGGATCTCCTTGTGGAGGCCGGGGTGAACGCAACGATCCGCGTCACCCGCGGGGTCGAGATCGACGCGGCTTGCGGTCAGCTCGCCGCGGCGGCTGCGTCGAAGCAGGGCTGGAGCACGTCGAGCGCGGGCTCGACCTCTTCGGGCGAAGAGACGAAGAGCATGACAGCGACACTGTCCGCTCCGGCCTCGCGGTAGCGCTTCACGAGATCTGCATCGATCGATTTGAAATACGGGCAGACCGTGACCGTGATGTCGTCGCGTTTGCGACCTTCGTCGGCGAGCAACTCCTCGAGTCGCTCGAGCGGCGCGCTCAGGTCCTCCGGGGAACGGTCGCAGGTGTGCCATCCCTGCCCGTGGCGCGCCACCCGTCGCAGCGCCGCATCGCTCTCACCGCCTATGTGGATGGGCGGATGCGGCTCCTGAATGGGTTTAGGGAACATCTCGCACTGGGGAAGCCTGAAGAATTCGCCCTCGAAACTGGAAACTGAGTCGCGCCACAACGACTTGAGCACCGCCAGGTACTCGTCGGTCCTCCGACCCCGCTTCGCCCACGGCACACCCAAAGCGTCGAATTCCTCTTTCAGCCAGCCGACGCCCACCCCGAAGTCCACCCTCCCACCCGACAGCCAGTCGAGGGTGGCCACCTCTTTTGCCGTGTATACGGGGTTCCTCTGAGGGAGCAGGCACATCGCGGTGCCGAGCCTCGTGTTCTGTGTGTGGGCTGCGAGAAACGAGAGCGTGTTGAGAGGCTCGAGCAGGCCCGACCCCGACGGAGCCGGTATGCGGCCGTTCTCCGAGTACGGATACCAGGAGCGGTACTGGTCGAAGAGGACCACGTGCTCTCCCACCCAGATCCCCGCCGCCCCGCGTTCTTCTGAAAGGCGCGCTACGCGCTCGAGTACCTCAGGTGTGGAGAAAGGGCTCGCCGTCGGAAGCCAGATGTCGAGCTTCATGCCCTCATTTCCTTGGCATCTCCCTGGTCACGTTGCCGAGCCGTCGCGCTACCGAGCCGTGGCGCTGCCGAGACGTCGCGCTGCCGAGACGTCGCGCTGCCGAGCCCGTCGACGAGGAACCGGCAAATCTCGTCGGCTGCGTCGTCGAGAGGGAGAGGCTGGGGCTCACCCGCGCGCACCACCATCGCACCGTATATCTGCTGACCGATCAACGCAGCCCCGCGGGTTGGGTCCATCGTCCGGAACGACCCTTCAGCCATTCCCTGAACCAGCACGTCCTCGAACAGGTTCGCGATGTCGAGCCCGATGAGCGAGAGCTCGGTGTCGACCGCCAGGCCGACGTTCGTGCGTGAGGCCTGGGTGGCGATGGCGAGCCTGAAGAAGGCGGGATCGGCGTCTATTCGCTCGAAGAGGCCACGGACGATCGCACGCAGACGCGCGGTTGCGTCGTCGGCGAAAGGGCCCGCGACGATCGATTCCTCAGACAGCGATTCGAGAAGGAGCTGGTACATCCGCGACAGGCACGCACGGACGAGATCGTCCCGGTTGGAGAAGTAGACGTAGACGGTGGAACGCGCCACCCCGGCCGCCGAAGCGATGTCGTCCATCGAGACGTCCACCGTTTCGCGTTCCCCGAACAGCCGTCTCGCGACGTCGACGATCTGGTCCCGCCTGAAGTCGCGTATGACCTCACGCAGCTCTTGGCTGGAACGGCGGGACACTTTGGTCACGCCCGGCTCCTGGCCTTCTGCGGCTTTTTGCGGCTTCACGCCGAGATCGGGGTTCCCGGGTCGAACTCCACAGGAAGGTGTTTGACACCGTTTATGAATTTGGATTGCAGGCGCTGCATCTCACCGTCGGGCCGGATGTCGGGCAGGCGATCGAGAAGGTGCTCGAACATGACCCGGATCTCCAGTCGCGCGAGGTTCGCGCCCAGACAGAAGTGAGGCCCTCCTCCTCCGAACGCCATGTGTGGATTGGGATCTCTGCCTATGTCGAATGCGTTCGGGTTCTCGAAGACGTTCTCGTCACGGTTCGCGGAGACGTGGTAGAAGACGACCTTCTCACCTTCTGCAACGGTTCGGTTCCCGAGCTCGAACGAAGTAGTCGCGGTGCGCCTGAAGCACATGACGGGTGAGACGAAGCGAAGCATCTCTTCCACCGCCTTGCGCAGCAGGCTCCTGTCGGCCTTCAGCCGCTTCCACTGGTCGGGGTACATGAAGAAGGCGTGCATGGCGCCCGATATGAGGTTCCTCGTGGTCTCGTTGCCGGCGACCGTGAGGAGGAGGAAGAACAGCTCGAGCTCGAGCTCCGACAGGCGCTCGCCCTCGATCTCGGCGCCGATCAGCACGCTCATGAGGTCCTCGTGCGGGTTCGCACGCTTCTCGGCGAACAGGGCCGCGGCGTACGCATAGAGCTCCATCGCGGCCTGACCCGCCGCCTCCGCCGTAACGAGATACTCGGGATCCTCCGATCCGATCATTCGGTTTGACCAGTCGAACATCTTGTGCCGGTCTTCGTTCGGAACTCCGAGAAGATCCGCGATCACGACCAGGGGAAGCTCCGCCGAGATCTCAGTGACGAAGTCGGCGTGGCCTCTTGCAATCACGCGGTCGATGATCTCGTCGGTCGCACGATGCACCTTTTGTTCGAGGTCCGCCACCATTCGCGGAGTGAATCCCTTGTTCACGAGGCGCCGGTATCTCGTATGTAGCGGCGGGTCCATGTTGAGCATCATCAGCCGCTGTTGTTCGAGCTCCTCCTCGGGCATCTCCATCGGCAGCGCACCCTTGTTGAACGAAGAGAAGTGCTCGTAGTTGCGATTGATCTCGACGCAATCGCCGTGGCGGGTCACGGCCCAGTAGCCGGGCCCGTCCTGCTCTTCCTGCCAGTGGACGGGGTCGTTCTTCCGCAGCCACGCGAAATACTCGTGCGGAACTTCGGCCACGAAGCTCTTGGAATCGGAAAGATCGACGTCGGTCTGTGCCACTGCGGCACCTCCTACACGGGTCGCACCGATCGTTCCGGTGATCGGTGGCTCTGCGCGGGAATCGCTCGGACAGCCTTCCAGAGTATCGGACAGTGTGTCCGATTACCAGTGCTGTCGGCGTACGCAGTGGGCCAGTGCTATGGGCGTACCCAGAGGGCCAGCCCAGTGGGCGTGTGCGTGCGTCAACGGCGCACGGACATCAGGCCTCCAGGTGGGCGAGCAGCCTCTCTACCTCGGAGCGGTCGCCCGTGACCTCCACGCCGA
>DASPVS010000396.1:0-3877 GCA_035622235.1 Acidimicrobiales bacterium
ACCCGATAGGTGATTACCAATTGACGAGGACCAAGCTCGCTCGTATGGCGATCCTGATCCAGTGCACCAGACAGTTTTCCTACCAAGTTGCGCGGCTCATGGCCAAAGGAGAGGGGGCCCTCGAAGCGTCCATGCTCAAGGCCTACGTATGCCGAGCCGCCGAGTGGGTCACGCGGGAGGCAATGCAAATTCACGGCGGCATGGGTTATGCAGAGGAGTTTCCCGTAAGCCGCTACTTCCTCGACGCCCGGGTGCTTTCGATCTTCGAAGGAGCGGACGAAACATTGGCGCTCAAGGTCGTCGCCAGGCGGCTCGTGGAGAACTCCCAAGCTTGAGAGCTCCGCTCACCGGCGAGGGACGGCTTTGCGTCCCCCGCCGGCGTCCACCGTGGCGGTGACCTGTTGGCGAAATACGAGCTCAATGCAACAAGTCGAGCTCAATGCAACAAGTCGAGATTGTTGGTCGCGTCGTCGACGAACTCGACGCCGTGGTTACCCGGTGCCAGAGCGAGGCCGAAGAGAGCACCCGAGCCGGGGGGGCTACCCGATGCATCAAGCAACGTAGAATCGATTTGTTTCCCAACTGGCGTGGTCTCGACGATGTCGCCGTTGCCGCCGTTCACGGTCAGGACGTCGCCGTTGGGGGCTAGCGTCATTCCGAGCGGGCCGTTGATGGCTCCATTGGCAGTGAGTGTCTTTCCACCGTTGTGAAACGTGGAATTTCGGGTGGTCGCGTCAGGGACCTCGGCTATCCGGTTGTTGACTGTGTCTGCAACGTACAGAGTTCCGTCGTCCGCGAGAGCGACCCCAGTCGGGCCGACGACAAGAGCCGCCGGGTCGGTCCTCTCTGCGAAGCCGTCGGCCACCACCGTCTCCGAAGTCAACTGAGGAAGACCACCCGGCTCGAGAGTCAGATCGATTCTCACGATCGTTCCCTCATCGACGACCTTTCCGGGTTGCTTCGTGGGATGGGGACCCTCTGCGGCCACAGTTCCGTTGAGCACGTTCGTCACGAAAAGCTGTGCGGACGTAGCGGACGCGGTAGACGCCAAGTCCCACGGACCGTTGATGTCACTGCCCGACAATGTCTCCACAACATGACCAGTGTCGTTCAGGACGAAGAGGCATCCCGCCATTGCGGTCTGCGGATGTCCGTTGCTGGTCGGGAGGCTTCCGACAACAACCCAGCCGCCCGGCAAGACGGTCAATGCCGTGGTAAGACCGACTCCCCCGGGACACGCGGCTGGCAACGCCGGAGGCGAGATCTTTGCAAAGAGCACGCGTCCACCACCTGGCGCGATCTGGACGATCGTGCTGCCTGTACCTTGCAGGTTCGACGAGTCGTTGAAATTACTCACCAGAGTGTCTCCTGCAACCAGGTTTCCCAAGCTGTTCGGGACCACCACCGTTCCGTACGGATTGACATCGCCGTTGCCGGGAACGGTCGACACTCCCTTGGTCACCGTGTTGAACCGTGCGAGAAATGGCGTTGGGGATGCGCCAGCCGGGGCTGCGGATGCCGAATCGCTCGAGAGCACTGCGGCAATGCTGGCGAATGCCAAAAGGATGGCAGCTACCGGTGACATTCGGATCTTGATCGTCGAGTTGGACAACTTGCGACCTCCTTGAACGACTGGGCGAAGGCGTCGGACTCGCAGTTCGAACCGACGGGCGCCGCGAGTTGGAGACGTACGCGGACCGCGTCAGGTCTCGGTTGGTTACGGGACAGCAGATCCGTTCGTTCAACGAGGAGAAGGACTCGTGCAACGCTCCCAGAACTCACGTTGCAGCCTTGCTACCTGGGGCTTGTCTCGACCTCCGAGGACGAACCAGATTTCAGATGACTCCGATTCCAACGGCGATGCCCACGATCACAAGGATGGTTCCCCCGATCAGACCTGCCCACCTGCCAGTGCGAGCTCCGATCACCCTGCCCAGCTCTAAGCCCGTCAACGAAAGGACAACGCTTACCGTCGCGATCGTAACGGCGGCGACGAGCACGTTCACGTGATACGTGCCCAGAGCAAAGCCGATCACGAGGTTGTCGATGCTGAGAGCGGCCGCCACGAAGACCAGGCGGGCCGTGCTCGTTCCCGGATCACGGTTCTGTCGCTTGTCACCGAACAATTCGTGGGCGATGGTGTACAAGCCGGCTGCCCCAAGCAAAGCGCCCCCGATGGGTTTGGCAGCCGTACCGATGGCGTGATCGAAGGAGCGACCGAGCAACAATCCGAGGACAGGTGCCACGCCCTCCGCCACCCCGAACAAGAGCGCGACTCTTATGCGCAATCTGCGGTCGACACCTAAGACGCCCATCGAAGCGGACGCAGCGAAGTTGCTCAATCCGACCGACACCGCCACCAAGAGCAGTGCGAGCATTACCTAAACAAATTCTGCCGGTACCGTCAGTCGGCGGCGCCACTCACGAAGGGGCTCAGAGTCAGCCTTGAGTGCGAGTTAGACCGGCTCGTTCGCCGCGAGAGACGAATTTGACAGCCATCTTCCTGCTCGCCTCGTCGATCATCTCGTCTCCGAACATGACCGCGCCCTTGCGTTCGTCTTCGGTGGCCTTCTGATAGGCGTCGAGTATGTCCCAAGCACGATCGAATTGCTCCTGGGTCGGCGAGTACACCTCGTTGAGGACGGTTACCTGGTCCGGCGTAAGCGCCCATTTCCCGTCGTAACCGAGGATCCGGGTCCGTTGTGCGAAGTCCCGCAAGGCATCCAGTTCGCGAACTTTCAAGAACGGTCCGTCGATCACCTGCAATCCGTTGGTTCTTCCAGCCATCAGGATCTTAGAAAAGACGTAATTGAAATGGTCACCCGGATATTCGGGTATCTGAACTCCACCGGTGAGGACGGGCATCTCCATCGAAGCCGCGAAATCTGCGGGACCGAAGATAATCGTCTCCAGGCGTGGCGAAGCAGCGCAGATCTCTTCCACGTTGATGAGTCCACCTGTCGTCTCTATTTGCGCCTCGATGCCCGTGTGGCCAACCAGCAACCCGGAGTTCTTCTCGACCTGGGTGAGCAACAGATCCAAGGCGACGACCTCTGCCGCCGACTGCACCTTAGGGAGCATTACCTCGTCGAGACGCTCGCCTGCGTTTCCGACCACCTCTATGACATCACCGTACGTCCACTCGGTATCCCAAGCGTTTATACGAACACACAGGACGCGATCGTCCCAAGCTTGCTTACGAATGGCCTCCACGACCTTGGCACGAGCCGCCGTTTTTTCAAGCGGCGCGACAGAGTCCTCAAGGTCGAGAAAGGACATGTCCGCCGGGACCGCCGGAGCCTTCTCGAGGAACCTCTCGTTCGACCCAGGCGTGGAGAAGCAAGAGCGGCGTGGCAGGTTACGACTGCGTTCGGACATGTATCAATGCTACCGGCGCCCGAGTGCCAACCTCCAAGTCATGAGCACCGGCCTCGACAGAGCTCAAGCAGCTTCGGTCAGGTCTTGCGGCAGCATTTGCTCTGTTACCAGGCGCACGAAGCGAGAGGAATCACCGCCCACGAAACGCCTGCACAGAGCGAGGCCCTCCACATAGCAGGTCACGTACGAACGCCACGTGGGGTGCATCAAGAACTCGACCTGCTTGGCTGCGCGGGCTCGTGGAAGAAGGGCCCATCTAGCGAGCTCGTCGATCACAAGGTCGGGTTCGATCCCGTCGACGTGGAGTCGCCACGCGGCGTTGGCCCGGGCACTGCCGAGTATCTCCGAGGCTTCCGACACACCGGCGATGATCTCTTCGTCGTATCGAATCCCTAGAGGGCGCATGTGTTCAGCTACGACCCGCTCAGGACTCCGTCCGACGATAACTTCGAGCCCCAGGTCCGCGAGGCCCTCTGCCAAGAGGCACTGCGGTGTGCCC
>DASPVS010000397.1:0-2400 GCA_035622235.1 Acidimicrobiales bacterium
CCTTCGATCCCGCAGAACGACGCCACCACCTGGAGAACCCTGGCCGATCGCTCGCCAAATTTGCTCGCTCCCGGTTGGGCCGAGATGACGCGATGCAGGGCTCTGAACGAACTTCAGCGAGGCGAGCGCCGACCGCAAACTGTCAAGAAAGGCCTGGTAGGGCTGGTCGAACAAGAGGAAAAGGCTGCTCAATCGACCTGCAGCGGTCTTGTTACCGAACGGTAACCTATTTGAAGGCACCTGAGCACCGGTTCCCACCACCGCTCGGGTGTCGGGGGGAGCGTGGCTCGGGGGATTCGGGCCGCCGACCGGGTCCCCCTGAGCCTGCCCCCCACCCAACGCGACACGACCCCGGCTGATGAGCCGGGGTCGCCTCGCATTGTGTCTGACGTGAGAGGCACGGAGGGGGGTCGAATACCTCTCACATCTGGTTCTACCGGGAGTTGTTCGGTTCCGTTACCAACGGTTGCGGATGGCAACGACGTGTCCTACGGTTCCGATCTAGGCGGTCGGGGGGACCGGTGAGGCGGATGGGGGGCAGCGCGGGGGTCCAGGGATTGGTGCGGTGGTCCCTGGACGTCCCCACTCACGAAGGTCTTCCGATGGCCCGTCCAGGCAGTGAGGCGGCAGCGGGCCGTGAGCGAGTCCCGTGACGTTCTTGGTGCCAAACCTGTTTCGAACGACCATCCGATGACAGCACTTCCGCTGACGCAGTCTTCGCGGTGTTCAAGGAAAGTCGTCCGACATATCGGAAGCGCGTTCTGCAAGGGCCCAACTACGAAAGAGGCCAAGTACCAAAGAGGGCTAAGCGATTCTGCATCCGCTTTTTTCACCGTGCCAGACTTCTCGCGTGGAAATGCCCAGACGACCGTCCAGCGAGATTCGAGAAACCCGACGTTTCGACCAGGCGCGACCGGCGTCGGCGGCCGAGCTGCAGGCGAATCCCATGGACCGGAGCTGACGACACGGTGTCGAGACTCGTCTTCCACAACGCCACGGTGATTGACGCAGATGGCGTCCGGCCCGAAAGCACCTTGGTGGTCGAAGACCGGCGCATCGCCCGAGTGTCGTCTCTCCAAGAGAGAGCAAGCTCGCACCAGACCGAGCCCCAAGACCGCGAGGTTGACCTCGCTGGTCGGACGGTCATGCCGGGCATGGTGAGCAGCCACTTCCACGCCACCTATCACGAGCTCGGCGCCAAGCTGACACCTTTCGGCCTCGAAGAGCCGCCCGCCGTCCAGGCGGTGCGCGCGGCCCACCACCTCGAGCTCGCCCTCCAATGCGGCTTCACAGGGGTCGTGAGTGCTGGTGCGCCGTTCGCCATCGACGCGGGGATGAAGGCCGCCATCGCGGAAGGGCTGTTTCCTGGACCGCGGATGCTCGCAGGTAGCCGCGACGTGAGCACGACCGGCCACGCCGGAGACAAAAGCTTTCCCTGGTACTGGGACGTGCGTGCCAAGGGCGCCATCAACCGTGCCGACGGG
Organism: Acidimicrobiales bacterium; assembly: GCA_035622235.1. Classification (GTDB taxonomy): domain Bacteria; phylum Actinomycetota; class Acidimicrobiia; order Acidimicrobiales; family UBA8190; genus DASPVS01. The sequence continues at coordinate 1,485 of DASPVS010000397.1, forward strand.
CCAGACGAGTTCCGACGTGCAGTTCGGGAGGAGATCAAAGAAGGAGCCGAAATCATCAAGATGTTCATCACCGGAGGGCACGGCACCGTCGCTCCCAGTGAACGAACGGAGATGAGTCGGGCCGAGCTCGCCGCCGGAGTAGAGGCCGCACACGAGCGAGGAGCCCTCGTGCGCGGTCACATCGCGAATCGCGACGCAATACATATGGCTCTGGACGTCGGCGTGGATGTCATCGATCACGGAGACGGACTCGACGAGGCTGCAATAGAGCGAATGATCGACCTCGGCACCTTCCTCGTTCCGAGCCAGCTCTTTCCGGCCCGCTTTCAAGACGCGATGGGTGCCGGTGGGCTGGGATTCGTAGCAGGGATGCAGGGCGACATAGAGCGGGCCCTCGCCATCTTGCCCAAGGCGAACGAAGCCGGGGTCAAGCTTCTTTGCGGCGACGACTACGGAGCGGTCGGACTACCACACGGTTGCTACGCGGACGAACTGGAGTTCTATGTGAGCCAAGCGGGCATTCCTCCCTCAGACGTCTTGGCGTGGGCAACTCGCAACGGGGCCGAGCTCTTGGGACGGGGCCACGAACTTGGTTTGATGCGCGAGGGCTACCTTGCTGATCTGTTAGTGGTCGACGGTGACCCTCTCGCAAACATCGGGATCCTGCGGGACCAATCCCGCCTGCTCGCCATTTTGAAGGGTGGTGCGTTCGTCAAGGACGAGCTATCCAGCCTTGAAATTCTCTGAAGAAGATTCTCCGATAGAGACGTTCTGGACGCCCAGCATTTACTGCGGTCGTAAGATGCCCCGGCTCTTCGCACACGCGGTCGGTGACGTAGCTTCAAGAGTGTCGAGCCGATCACGTCACATGGCGTTGTTGCGAGCCAGATCAACGGACGAAGGTCATCCCTAAGGT
>DASPVS010000398.1:0-7296 GCA_035622235.1 Acidimicrobiales bacterium
ACCGACACCCTCGGAAGCGTCTTCGACCACATCTTCGCCTCCGCCGACGCCAAGGTGGCCGTGGTCGTCCGCGGAACCAAGGCCGCGGTGGGAGACGGACGAAATCTGGTTCCTGCTTCGGTGCTCGACGATGTGCGCCGAGTCCCGGGCGTCGCTGCCGCCGAGGGGAGCAACCAAGGTTACGCACAGCTCGTCGACAAGCACGGCAAGGCCTATCCGCACTTTCAAGGGCCGCCGGCGCTCGGGTTCAACTACGACCCGAATTCACAAATCTCGTCTATCGACTTCGTCTCAGGTCATGGGCCGCGGGCTTCAGACGAGATCGCGATAGACGAGGCGACTGCCAACGCGACCGGGTACAGGGTCGGTGACGAAGCTCCAGTGCTGAGCCTGTTACCCCGTCAGCCTTACCGCATCGTCGGCATCTTCACTGTGGCTGGCAACGTCAACGAAGGTGGGGCAAGCCTTACCCTGTTCACCCAGCAGCGAGCTCAAGAAATCTTTGCCCAACAAGGGAAATTCGAAACTATCAGTGTCGCCGCTGCTCCGGGCGTGAACGAGACCGAGCTCCGTGACCGCATCGGCGCAGTTCTGCCGTCGGGGACGCAGGCAATCACCGGATCACAACAGGCCACCGATTCGGCGAATCAGATCAAGCAGGGTCTTTCGTTCTTCAACATCTTCCTTCTCGTCTTTGCCGCGGTGGCTCTGTTCGTCGGCGCATTCATCATCTTCAACACATTCTCGATGTTGGTCGCGCAGCGACAGCGCGAGATGGCCATGCTCCGATCGCTCGGCGCGAGCCGAGGTCAGCTCGTCACGTCGGTGCTTCTCGAGGCGGGCGCGGTTGGCGCAGTAGCTGCGACTATCGGGATCGGCGTGGGGTTGCTCATCGCGATCGGATTGAGAGCTCTCATCGGTCATGTCGGCGGCGGCCCTCTCCCGAACGGATCGCTCGTACTCGCGCCGCGGACGTTCATCGCCGCCTACGTGGTTGGCGTGATCGTGACGACGGTTTCCGCGTTCGTGCCGGGGAGGCGTGCTGCCCGGGTTCCGCCTGTAGCTGCACTGCAGGAATCCCAGTTGGCCGATGTGCCGATCCGACGGTCTGCGATCACTGGGACCGTTCTCCTCGTGATCGGCATAGCTGCTCTGGTTCCAGGGCTTCGCGGGGCACTTCTGCTCTTGGGACTTGGCGCGGTGGCAATCTTCCTGGGCGTAGCCGCGTTATCGCCTCTGTTTGCGCGGCCAGTCGTTGCGTTCTTGGGAGAACCCCTTCGTCGCCGCATCCCCGGAGCACTGGGCCGACGAAATGCGATGAGAAATCCGCGCCGGACGTCCGCGACGGCCGGTGCTTTGATGGTCGGGCTGGCGCTAGTAAGCGCGGTGAGCATTCTCGGAGCGTCGCTCAAGACCTCGACGCGCCAAGTGATCAATCAGACCTTCATCGCGGATCTCGACGTCCAGAGCTCGTCAGGACAGGGACTTACTCCCGGGTTGGCGCAAGAGCTGGCAGCCGCCCCGGGAGTTGGGCGATCGGACGCGCTTTCGTTCGCCGACGCGCTCGTGGGCGGGACATCGCAAACGGCCACAGCTCTACCGGGTGGCGCGATCGGGAGGACGGTCTCGTTGCAACATCAGTCGGGATCGTTCGATCTCCGACCCGGGACGATGCTCGTCGCCTCGGACACCGCGCAGCACCACCACTGGCACGTGGGTGAGGCTCTCACGGTCCAGTACGCGCGCGGCGTTGCGCACCCGCTCACGATCGCAGGCATCTACAAGGTCAACAATCTCGCAGGGTCGGTTCTCGTGGACCAGAACGAGCGGGTCAATTTCCCCGACCAGCTGGACGCCGTGATCCTCCTGAAAGCGAAGCCTGGGACCTCGCTCGGCGCTCTCACCGCCACCGTCAAACGGATCGCCGCCCCTTACCCGAACGCGACCGTCCAGACCCGTACCCAGTTCATCAACTCGCAGCTTCAGCAGGTGGACGCGCTGTTGAATCTCGTTACTGCACTACTGGGTCTCTCGGTCGCGATCGCGGTTCTCGGAATCGTGAACACCCTTGCACTTTCGGTCATCGAGCGGACCCGTGAGCTGGGGCTCTTGCGGGCGGTGGGTTTGTCGCGGCTCCAACTGAGACGAATGGTGCGAACAGAGTCGGTGATCGTGTCGGTGTACGGGGCTGTTCTGGGAACTGTCGTCGGCGTCTTTCTCGGAGTCGCCGTCTGCCTGGCTCTGCGCAGCCGCGGGCTCACAGCGCTCACCTTCCCTGTCGGACGGATGCTGGTGTTCATCCTCGTCGCCGCGGTCGCAGGGGTGATAGCTGCCATTTGGCCGGCCCGTCGAGCTGCCAGACTCGACGTCCTTCAGGCCATAGCGAGTGAGTGATACTTCGGGCCGGGCCTCTTTCATCTGGTTCCTCTGCCACTTCCTCTGCGCCACAAGCACCACTCGGTCCATAAGCACCCGAAAGGACTAAACGGATTCTCTGCGCCACAAGCGCCACTCGGTCCATAAGCACCCGAAAGGACTAAACGATTCCTGCGCCACAAGCGCCACTCAGTCCATAAGCACCTCGAAACAAAGTGAGACGGCGGAGCTCCCTCTGTGCCCACCATGCCGGTAAGCACCCCGAAGGGAGACACCCGGCGGGAATGGCTAGGGGTCAGTTTCGTTCGAGGAGCATGAGCTCGAGGCGATCAAGTCGCTCGGCTGACAGGCCGGCCGTGAGTGCCCAACTCCTCGCTCCGCCGTAGCGGGAATCGATCCCTTCGAGGAAAAGCTCCATCGTCTCCGCTTGCACCTCGAACAGCGCCTTCGGAATCTCGTCCACCCGCTCTCCGTAGAGAGGATCTCGTCGAAGACGTCCCAGGATGAGCTCCATCCGGGTCTCGGTGAGCACGTAGTCGTCCACGATCGCCTCTCGGTCGACTCCGAGGCAGTCAAGGACGAGAGCCGCAAGGACCCCCGTCCGGTCCTTTCCTGCCGCGCAGTGGAAGACCAGCGGGTAATGAGACTCGTCCGTGAGGATCTCGAAAGCTTCCACCAAGGCGCCGAGCCCGACATCTAGGTAGGAGAGGTACCGCTCGGCGATCTCGTCGCCGGTTACCTGAGGGGCTGCCACAGCCTCCCCGACGGCTTCCGGTTCGCCCTCTTGTTGATCGCTCACCCCTGCGTCGGTGAGGCGCCCTTCTCCTAGGACCGAAAGGTTGACGTACTTCATCGGCTCCGAGGCGAGGATCCCCCTCCCCACCTGCTCGACCTCGGCCGGAGTCCGGAGGTCGATCACGGTCTCGAGACCGAGCTCGCGGAGAACCTCCAGGTCACCGGCCGTAAGCTCGTGAAGGGTGTCACTTCTGAAGAGGTGGCCCCACCTTGTGAACTTCCCGTCCTTTGCGGGATATCCGCCCAGGTCACGGAAGTTGTAAGCGCCTACTAGGGGGAGCAGCCGTTGAGGTTGGCTCATGCTGTCATGATGCCTCGCGCCGCCCAGGACTCCGTGAGCGGGACGCTGGCCAGCCGGGGGCTCTAGTCAAAAGGCCATTGTCCTGGTTGACTGGTGGGGCCTGGTTGACTGGTAGGGCTGGTAGGACAACCGCTCGAAAGGAACGCTCGTGGCCAGAGCCATCTGGACCGGAACGCTCAGTTTCGGACTGGTGAACGTCCCAGTGGGCCTCTTCCCGGCCGTCACCGATCGGACCGTCCGTTTCAATCAGCTCCAGGCGGGCACCGGAGATCGTGTGCGCCAAAAGCGCGTTAACGAACGGACCGGCGACGAGGTCGACTTCGCTGACGTCGTGAAGGGATACGACATCGGCGGAGGCGAATACGTCATCGTCACCCCCGAGGAGCTCGAGGCCGTGGAACCCGGTCCTTCGCGCACGATCGAGATCAGCGATTTCGTCGACCTCGGCGACATTGACCCGATTTTCTACAAGGCCGCCTACTACCTGGCTCCACAGGGTGAAGCCGCCGACCGCGCCTACGCGCTTTTGCGCCAGGCGATGGAGGAGACAGGCAAGGTGGCGATAGCGAGCATGGTGTTGCGCACTAAGCAGCATCTTGTGGCAGTGCGACCGACGGAATCAGTTCTGGCTCTCGAGACCATGTACTACGCGGATGAAGTCAGGGATCCGGCGAAAGAGATCGAGGGTCTGCCGATCGACATGACGTTCGACGGAAGAGAGCTCGACACTGCGAAGCTCCTAATCGATTCGATGACGAGCACATGGAATCCGGAGAATTTCCATGACACCTATCGCAAGCTCGTTGAGGAGCTGATCGATCGCAAGCGTGAGGGTGGTGACGTGACCGAACTTGAACGTCGCGAGGAACCAGCGCCGGTGGTCGATCTGATGCAAGCTCTTCAGGCGAGTGTGGATGAAGCTCGGATGCGTCGAGGGACGGGATCCTCCTCGGCGTCCGCCGCGAAGAGCTCTGTGAGCCACAGCACGAAAGCCTCCGGAAACCGACAGGGCCGGCCGGCTGCGACGAGGGGCGAAGGGAAGGCGCTCTCGGGTATGAGCAAGTCTGCCCTTCTCGAAATGGCAGCTTCCTTGGACATTCCTGGACGATCCCGAATGAATCGCGCAGAGCTGGAGGCGGCTGTCGCAGAGTCTTCCGCCGAATCCAAGGGCTCGCGCAGGCGCCGGGCTTCTTGACCCGCGGTCGAACTATGCAGGTGCGAGGAGAGAGACCTGCTTAGCGAGATCCGGGTCACGAAGCTCGCGGCAAGTCGTCTCGAATTCGGCGGTAGGACCTTGCCACGCCAGAGCGTCAGCGCCGCTCAAGAGGCCTGTCTCGATGCGCAGCGTCGCGAGGTCGCGGAACAGCAACGCAAGTCTCCGCTCCTGGGCGAGGCGGGAAGCGAGGTTGTTCGAGCCACGAACGCTCCGCCGCAACGACGGGTCCCAGTCGGAGACCTTGTCCGGGATGGCGTCCAGAGTTCCGTAGTGGTCCAGTACAACCGCCGCGGAGCGACGACCCCACCCGGGAAGCCCTGGGAAGCCGTCTGCGCTGTCACCTACGAGCGCGAGCCAGTCAGGAATCGATCGCGGATACACGCCGTACTTCTCTTTCACGCCCTCCTCGTCGAGAACCGTTCCCTTGCGCCTGTCGAGCTGAACGACGTGCTGACCGACGACACACTGAGCAAGATCCTTGTCGGGCGTACAGATGACGACCTGTTCCACGGCGGGCTCGTCTCGCGTGACAGACGCTGCCGACGCCAGAGCATCGTCGGCTTCCAGCTCCACCATCGGCCAAACGACGATGCCCATGGAGACGACCGCGTCTTCAAGGATCGGGAACTGGGACGCAAGTTCTGGGGGCACGCCCGCCCCCGTCTTGTAGCCCGGCCACAAGTCGTTTCGGAAGGACTCGATGATGTGGTCCGTGGCAACCCCCATATGGGTCGCACCTTCCTCGAGCATGGTCGCCAGCGATCGGAGGACGCCTCTCGTCGCCGCGATCTCCTGTCCGTCCAGTCCTGCTCGGGGCGGCTGGCCGAAGAACTGCCGGAAGAGCTCGTAAGTGCCGTCGACGAGATGGACTCGCACGAGCGCCAAGCCTGCCCCAACATCCGGTCTGGTGCAGACGTTCGAGCGGGGGAGAGGGTGGGGGCTCTCACACCCTGGGAAGCTCTCGACGTCCATCCACGTTGTACCTCGAGGTCATGACTACAGACAGCACGAACGATCGCAACCGAGCATCAGGTACGGGCCAGAACTCGACCTATCTGGATAGCGGTGTTCCAGGCCTGGTCCTCGAGAGCTCGACACCCACCGGAACCTGGAGGCTCGTCCACTTGGCCACCGGACGACCGCTCTCGCGCTCGGCGATTCACGAAGACCCGCAAGCGCTCAGGGACCTGGCGTCACGCGTGGATGCCTTGGCCGACTGGTCGCAGACGGAGATCAACGTTCCGGGACCACAACTGAGGGGGAGCCTTCTCGGAGCTGTTTCCGCGTGGCGAGCTGCGCACGGGCTCGAGGGTGGAGCTGTCGAGGCTGAGACGACCCGCTACAGCCGCCGGCCGGTCGTTCCCGCTGACGACACACCCGCCCTGCGTCGGCTCGTGCGTCACCTTTACGGATCGCTGCCACCGGGGCTGCTCGGCAGCACGGTCCGGCGCCTCGATCAAGCCGATCGTGATCTTCTCCTGGCCATCGTCGCAGAGGCAGAGAGGGAAGAGACCACGGGGGTCCTCCAAGTCGTGCGTCCCCCGCGCGCGTCCACTGAGACGACCCAGATCTGGCGTCAGCCGGAAAGAAACCCCCGTGACGATTCGACGAACAAGGGGGCACGTGGGCCCGATCGCGGTGCACGAGGACCGGGCCCTGGACTAGCTGCCGGCTGAGTGCCCAAAGGCTTGTGAGACTCGCGACTGTCCGCTTGGGACAGAGAACGACCGCCGTTCGCATTGAAGACGATGTCGCCTTCGAGATCGACGTCCCCGACGTGGGAATGCTTCTCCGGGACCCCGATTGGAGAAACCGTGCGGAGACAACTGTGGGCCCGCAACACTCCTTGGAAGGTCTCGATTTCGCACCCCTGATCCCTTCGCCCGAGAAGATCATCTGTGTCGGCCTCAATTACCGTGGTCACATTGCCGAGATGGGTGTTCCAGTCCCGGAATTCCCGACGCTCTTCGCCAAATACCGACGCGCGCTGGTGGGTGCGACGGACGACATCGTGCTTCCTCGATCATCCTCCCGGATGGACTGGGAAGCCGAGCTCGCCGTGGTAATCGGATCTCCGGTCCGTCACGCGAGCGATGGTGACGCAAGACGTGCCGTCGCCGGATATGCGGTTACGAACGATGTGACCGCGCGTGACTGGCAGGTGCGAACCGCACAGTGGCTACAGGGAAAGACCTTCGAAGCGTCGACTCCATTGGGCCCCGTTCTCGTCACGGCCGACGAAGTCGGGGACCCGTCGAAGCTCGAAGTGACGTGTGATGTGGACGGTGAGACGGTCCAACGCGCGTCTGTGTCCGAGCTCGTCTTCGATGCAGAGGACCTGGTTCGTTACATATCCGAGGTCATCACGCTCGTCCCCGGTGACGTCATCTCCACCGGTACACCGTCCGGCGTTGGTCAGGCGCGCAACCCTCCTCGGTTTCTCGCCGACGGAAACGTCGTAACGACCGCAATTACCGGGCTCGGTGAGTGTCGAAATCATTGCCGCCTCGAAAGCTGGTGAGCTCACCGACACGCTGTAGGTGAAAACACTTACTCGGGAGCGGCCAGCACAGACTTCCGGATAGGTGCTCCCACTTCACGCGGGTGG
>DASPVS010000399.1:0-2305 GCA_035622235.1 Acidimicrobiales bacterium
ACTTCGGGCATCGATCCGTCCTTGAACGTGGCCTTGGCCATTCCGCTCAGAATGTCGTTGCGCGGCTCACGTCGGCGGTCCTCCACGTACATCGAGAACTGCTGATACAGGAATTCGAGTGGGCTGTGGGCCAAGGTGTCGTCGCCGGTGCTTCCCAGACCAGTGGTCCGACTGAGGTTCGTCCGGAATAGGGCGTGGTCCTCCTCGGGCACCCCGAGAAGATCGGCGATGACGAGCATGGCGAACGGGCTCGCGTACTCGGAGATGAACTCGCACTCGCCCTTGCCTACGAACTCGTCGATCTGACGATCGGCGTACTCCCACATGAAAGCCTCGTTCTCCTTGAGGCGCCCAGGAGTGAGGAGCTTCATGAGCAGACCCCGGTGGTCGGTGTGCTTGGGTGGATCGAAGGTGATGACCTGATCGCTCATGGGGAGCCGATCCCGGTACTCCTCAATCACATCACTCACGTCGTCGCCCTCGAGCGGGACCGGGAATCCCGGAAAAGGACCGGTTACCGAATTGCACGAGGAGAACACCGCCGGGTCGTGGTAGACGGAGAGCGCCTCTTCGTAGCCGGTCACCACCATCACGTCGTGGTGAGGCTCACGCACAACTGGGCGCTTGCTCCGCAGGAATTCGTAGTACGGGTAGGGGTCGGAAACCAGGCTCTTGTCGCGGAAGAAGTCGATCGCCTCGAAGTCGGTCATGGCTGAGGATCGGAAATTAAACCGCAACCTGAGTACATAGCATGACTTTAGCGAAAACGATATTCTCGGCGCTCGGGCGGGAGTCCGCCGGAGACAGCGCTCGAGGTGAACGGGCCCTACAGGATGGACCGTGCCGCTCCCTTCGCGGGATGAAGGCCAGTGGCACCGGCCGCGAGCTCGGGGAAGAGGGCCTGAGGGCTACCTTGAGACAAGCTCTAGCTCGGTGGCCGCCGGCTGACGATGCTCCGGCTCAGTAGGTCCGGCGAACTGGAACCCGAGGATGCAGGCGGGCTTCAGAGCGACCAATGGTGGAATCGCCAAGGGTCGAACAACCGCTTCAGGCCGAGGAGCCTTAGGGTTCTATCTCGCCATTGAAGTGACCACCGTGGCCGCGTAGACGGAGCAGACCCGAGAGACGAAGATCATGGACACGTTGTTCCATTGCCTCCGGCGAAACCCCGAAACGGCGCGCCATTTCTTCCATTGCCACTCGGTCCCCAAGAAACTGCACGACTTTACGGACTGGCATCAGTAGCGATGCCGCGAACCGATTGGCGAGGAAGGTCTCGAGCAGAGCCTTCCCCTTTTGCGAAGCAGGGGAACCGTGATGCCGGGGGCGCTCGGGCTCACAGGTTCGCGAGCGGCATTTTCTACTATGGAATCTTCGGCAAAGGCTCGCAGGAAAGGGGAAGACTCGAGGAAACCCGCGCCCAAATCGGCCAGTTGCCCCCGTATCGAACTCGGCCCCACAATGTCCCTCGTGTCACTATCGAAGCAGGCTCGGCGACTCGAATCACATCCGGACCGTCTTCTCCCGGCTGATAAGGCGACGAGGGCCGTTGCCCAACAGCTTTATCAACGCGTGTCTTCCCTACCGATCGTCTCTCCGCACGGGCACGTCGATTTGCACACCCTGGTCAAGGACGAGCCCTTTTCGGATCCCGCCACCCTGTTTGTCACTTCCGACCACTACGTGACCCGTCTGTTGCATGCAGCTGGTGTTGGATACGACCAGCTGTTCGTCGATGACGATAAGCGGTCAGAGGCCGTCACCCGGAAGCAGTGGCACGTACTCTGCGACCACTGGTCGGTGATCCGGGGATCCGTCGTGCAGCTTTGGCTGGAGAGCCAACTGGCAGACATCTTCGGTGTCGAGCTGGTGCCGGCGCCCGAAACGGCCGACACCATCTACGACCAACTCACAGAGCGACTCGCCGCCGACGAGTACCGACCCCGGGCGCTGTACCGGAGATTCGGCATCGAGGTGCTCACCACAACCGACGACCCGGCGAGCGACCTTTCGGCGCACACCGCCCTCGCCGCCGACCCAAGCTGGAGGAGTCGTGTCATCCCGGCTTTCCGGCCAGACCGCTATCTCGAGCCTGACCACTGCGGATGGGCGGACGCGGTTCACGCTCTGGGTGTAGCTGCCGACGTCGACATAGGCGGCTACGACGGCTTTGTGGCGGCACTTGAGACTCGTCGACAGACCTTTCGCCATCTCGGAGCAACCACAACCGATCACGCCCACCTTGATGCACGAGCCGAGCCACTCGACCGATCCGAGGCTCTTCGCATCTACAGGGCAGCGCAAA
>DASPVS010000400.1:0-11409 GCA_035622235.1 Acidimicrobiales bacterium
GTCGTCTCGTGGGACCACGGCAAGCTCGGCCTGCCGTCGACCCGCTAGGGCTCTTAGAAACAGCTGGGCGCTCGCAAGGTCTGTCGCTGGACGCTCGCAAGGTCGGTCGCTGGCGACACCGGCCTGGCTGGACGGAATTAGAACCTGTTTCAGTCGAGGGCTACAGTCGCCGTCTCGGAAGCCGGCAAAAAGGGCCGGGCCACTCAGCCGCAGCTCCAAAGGAGTGCCATGACGATCCTCGACCGCTTCCGACTCGACGACCGGGTGGCTGTGGTGACGGGCGCAGGCAGGGGCATAGGGGCAGCGTGCGCTGTTGCGCTGGCTAAGGCGGGCGCGGACGTCGTGATCTCGTCCCGCACCGAAGAACAGCTGCGCGACGTCGCGCATCGAATCGAAGAAGCAGGACGGAAGGCGGAGGTCGTCGCTGCCGATCTCAACGACCTCGACAACGTCGCCGGGCTCGCAGAGACAGCCAAAAGGTCCTTCGGTCGCTTGGACATCGTCGTCAACAACGTCGGCGGAACGATGCCGCGTCCCTTCCTCGACACGTCACCGAGGTTCCTCGAAGCGGCGTTTCATTGGAACGTGACCACCGCCCACGCGCTGACCCGGGCAGCCGTACCCGTCATGCTCGAAGGCGGTGGGGGTTCCGTTGTCGGAATCTCGTCTGCGATGGGACGGCTCGCTGATCGAGGTTTCGTCGCTTACGGGACCGCGAAAGCCGCGCTGGCGCACTACACGCGACTGGTCGCAAAGGATCTGGCACCGCGGATAAGAGTGAACGCCGTCGCCGTGGGATCCGTGGCGACGTCCGCACTAGACATCGTCCTCGAAGACGACGACTTGCGCCGGAAGATGGAAGAGGCGACGCCTCTTCGGCGCATCGGTGAGACCGAGGACATCGCGGCAGCGATCGTCTACCTGTCGTCTCCGGCCGGCGGCTATGTGACCGGCAAAGTGATCGAGGTCGACGGTGGGCTCGAACACCCGAACCTCGAGTTGGGACTTCCGGACCTGTGACGCGACCGAGCAGGCGAGTGGCGGTCTGGGGAACGGGGAACGTGGGCCGACATGCGATCGCGGGCATCGATGCGCGGCCAGATCTCGATCTCGTAGGAGTCTGGGTTTCGAGCATCGAGAAGGCCGGACGCGACGCCGGGGAGCTGGCCGGCCTCGGTCGCTCGTTGGGTGTAGCGGCGACGAACGACGCGGCGGAAGTGCTGTCCCTCCGCCCGGACTGTGTCGTCCACGCCGCCATGGCTGACAACCGCCTCGTTGAGGCGATAGGCGATCTCGAACGGATCCTGCGTTCTGGTTCGAACGTCGTCTCGAGTGGTCCCGTTTTTCTCCAGTTCCCAGGTCACGTCGCGCCAGAAATGGCCGAGCCGGTCCGGCGAGCGGCCCTCGAGTCCGGAAAATCGATATGGGTCAACGGTGTCGACCCAGGATTCGCGAACGACTGGCTTCCTCTTTCGATCACCGCGATAAGCGAACGGATCGACGAGATCCGATGTCTGGAAGTTCTCAACTACGCCACTTACGACCAACCGATGGTGATGTTCGACATCATGGGCTTCGGCAGGAGCCTCGACGACACGCCGATGCTGCTTATGCCGGGCGTCCTCACCATGGCGTGGGGCAGCGTCGTCCACCAACTGGCAAAAGGACTGGACGTCGAGCTCGACGGGATCGAAGAGTGGTACGAACGTGTTCCCGCCCCGGAGACTTTCGAGATCTCGTCGGGCACCGTGGTGGCGGGTACAGCAGCGGCGCTGCACTTCGAGGTGAGGGGGATGCGCGGGAACCGACCCGTGATCGTGGTCGAGCACGTAACGCGTCTGCGCGACGACCTCGCCCCGCACTGGCCGCAGCCGGCTGGACAAGGCTGCTACAGGGTGGAGATCAAGGGCGAGCCTGAGTACACGGTGGATCTCCAGCTGCTCGGTAGCGACGGCGACCACAACACCGCGGGCCTCAAAGCAACGGCGATGCGCCTCGTTAATTCGGTCCCCGCGGTGATCGACGCACCTCCGGGATTGCTCAGCGCGCTCGACCTACCGCTCGTGACCGGGCGCGGCCTCGTACGCTGAGACCGAAAGCCGGGACGCACGGGACGGATAGGAGCGCCATGCCAGCGAATCGCAGTCAATACGTCGAGCCGGCGGTCGCCGAGTATTCGAGCGATCACTCGACACCATCCGACGCGTTGCAGAGTGAATTGCAGGCGGAAACCGAGAAGAGCACGGGTGCCTTCTCGGGGATGCAGATCGGCACGGATCAGGCCAACCTCATGGAAATGATCGCGAGAGCCATGGGTGCGACTCGTGCGATCGAGATCGGGACGTTCACGGGATTCTCCGCGCTCGCCATCGCCAGAGGTATGGGACCGCGCGGCCGGCTGCTCTGCTGCGACGTGAGCGAAGAATGGACCCAGATCGCACGTGCCTACTGGGAACGTGCAGGTGTTTCGGACCGAATCGAATTGCGGATAGGGCCTGCGATCGACACGATTCGTTCCCTTCCGGCGGATGAGTCCTTCGATTTCGCCTTCGTGGACGCGGACAAGACGAGTTATCCCGACTATTACGAAGAGCTGATCCCGAGAATGCGAAGGGGAGGTTTGCTCCTCGCCGACAACACACTTCAAAGCGGTCGCGTGGCCGACTCCGCCGCTGACGACCCCAGCACGATCGCCATCCGCACGTTCAACGACCGGGCCGCTTCGGACTCGAGAGTCGAAGTCGTGCTCCTCCCGATCGGAGACGGTGTGAGCTTCGTCCAGAAGCTCTGACTCAGCCGGCTGCCACGTACAGCTGTCGGCAGATCGCCGGCCCGAGTGCGACAGTCGAGCCACCGATCTCAAGCGTCAGCGTGCCGTCCGGCGCCTTGTCACGTACCAGCGCTGAACGACCTGGGATCAAACCGTGCTCGTCGAGGTACTCGAGTGAGTCGATGTCCAACTCCACTTCCTCGGTGATCCGTTCCAGCCTGACGGTGTCACCGGGTGCCACCTCCGCCAGAGTCATCTGTGCAGGCACCGCTTCCTCGGGCACAGACGATCCGGGGATCGGATTTCCATGAGGACATGTCGTGGGGTTGCCGAGCAACTCCACGAGGCGCTCCTCGACCTCGTCCGAGATCACGTGCTCCCAACGCCCGGCCTCGATGTGAGCCTTGTGCCAGGGGAGGCCGATAACGTCGACCAACAGACGTTCGGCCAGACGGTGCTTGCGGATCACGCTGTCTGCTACGACCTTTCCCTGATCCGTGAGCGCGATCACCCGACCGGATCGATTCACGTACCCGTCCGCCGCTAGACGATCGAGCATCTCCGAAACGGATGGGGCCGTCCTCCCCAGTCGCTCTGCGATCCGCGCCTGGATCACCGGCGTGCCCTCCTCAGCGAGTGACTGGATCGTCTCGAGATATTCCTCGACCGGAGGGTGAAAGCCGTCGGACACGCACGAATCCTACCGGTCCAACCTGCGGATCCTTGCGGGAGAGAAGCACCGAGATTTCGAGATGAGGCCGCATCATCGGTCGCTGTGACTTCGGCTGGTCGCAGCTGCGAAGCTGGAACCCGTGGGGCCCAGCGACGTCGTGCTCGTGGTTTCGGTGTTCTTGGTGAGTGCAGTCGAGATGGTCGAAGCACTCACAATCGTCCTCGCCGTGGCCGTGACACGGGGATGGCGGGCTGCGGCACTCGGCGCGGCGACGGCGCTCGCCGTGCTCGCCGTGATGGTGGGCGCCTTCGGGCCGGCCCTCGTGCATGTGCCACTCGATGCACTTCGGACGGTGGTCGGGTTTCTTCTCTTGGTGCTCGGGCTCCAATGGCTGCGTAAGGCGATTCTCCGGGCGGTGGGCCTCAAGGCCAAACACGACGAGGATGCGATTTTCGCCGAAACGGTCACCGAGTTGTCAGAGCACGAATCGGACCGGTCCGACCTTGTGTCGGATGGTGCTCCCAGTTCTGAGCCCGCGTCCAGGGCGGAAAGCGCCGGCTATCTGGTGGCTTTCAAAGGCGTCTTTCTCGAAGGATTGGAGGTCGTAGTCATAGTTCTCACCCTCGGTGCGGCTTCACATCGCATCGGCCTGGCTGCTGCCGCGGCAGGAGCTGCGTTGGTTCCCGTGGCGATCGCCGGCGCGATAGTCGCCCGACAATTGTCCGGTGTTCCGGAGAACGCCATGAAGTTCACTGTCGGGGTAATGCTCGTGAGCTTCGGGAGCTTCTGGGTGGCCGAGGGGTTGGGTCTCCACTGGCCCGGTTCGGACCTAGCGCTGGTCGTCCTGGTGGGGATTTACGCGATCGCTTCAGCCTCGACGGTCTGGTGGCTGCGTCGAACGCTCCAGCCGGTGGACAGGCGGAAGGCAACGACGTTGGGACCGAGCAGTGCCGAACTCGTCTGAACCCGTAAGGTCGCGGTCACGGCGCACTCTGTCCTCCTGGGCCGGCGCTTTCGGGCGCTTCCTGCGGGACTTTCTCATAGGCGACACGCCGGGTTTGTTCGTCGGTGCGGTCGTCTTCGTCGGTCTCATCGCCCTGTTGACCCATAGCAGCACGCCCACGGCCGTTGTCGTGATCGCAGTTCCGCTCTTGGTCGTGGCGAACCTCCTGGTGTCGGTAGCCCGGGCGGCGAGAGGGAACAGTCGAGGTGGCTCAGAGGTTAAGCGTGATCAGCTGCGCGGAGGGTTCTCGGACGGCATTCGGAGGGTGACCGGAACGGACTGAAGGGGGACCCCGAGGGTCCCGCTGCTTTCAGGGAATGACCCCCGGAGCTTGCCCCCCTCATGTCCCCGGAACCCGGCGGAAACTTGAAGGCCCCAGGAACACCTCTCAGTATCTCACCGCGATGGGCAAGAGTCTCGCCGGAACGACTCCTACGTCTCGTGACAAACCCGTCACTCCGCGAGCGATCCGCATGCACTAAGAGGCCCTGCAAGTCATTAAAAGGTGAGGAAATCAACGGAATTTCCGGGGAGCATGGTCCACCGACGACGAATCGCGATCATCCACAATTTTTGCGATGCGGCTGAATCGCTCTTCTCTTAGTGTACTTCGGGGGGTGCAATTTCGACGAACCTCCGGCATGAGCCGGACGCGTGCAACCGCGCGTCTGCGCAACTGAGTGAATGATCACCATTAAAGGGGACCGTATGCGAAGAGTATTGCTGGCAGCAGCTGCACTGACGATTCCGGTTTCGGTGGCAACCTTCGGATTTAGTGGTATCGCCTCGGCCAAAGCCATTCACACGAAATGCACAACCGTGACTGGGACCCTCACTACGACACTCACCCTCACCAACTGCAAAGGCGGAGTGACTGGTGACTCTTCAACCGCATTCACGACGTCGATTCTCGTCGGAACGGGTGGCTCGAACGGAACGGGTGGAACCATCACGTGGACGGACGACAACACAACCACGATCGGTATCGTCGGAACGAGGCCGGTCTCGGCGACGAAATGCCCTGTCTCTGGAAGTACCGCCGTGCACTACAGGGGCAAGGTGACGGCGCAAACAGGTGTAGGCGACTCGCCGATTCCTGGCAAGATAACCGGCGAACTTTGTATCGACCCGAGCGGCAACGTCACGGCGCTGACGTCGGCCAATGTCGTCTGAGGCTCTATTCTGAGGGTTCGTGAACGACTCGGCTCTCGAGTCTCTGAAGGGGTTTAAAGTTCAAGGTCAGATCACAACTCTAAGACGAACACGGTCCCGCTTTACAGCGGGACCGTGTTCGTTACTCTTAGCTCGGGGCACTCGACGTTCTTGACACAGGATGTCGACAGCTGCGACCGGAAAAGCGTGATCAAACCCTTTGTGGTCAAACGGACTCAAGCGGACTCAGCTCAGCGGCGGTTGCGAGATTCAGTCCGAACCTGACAGCATTCGAGAAAGTCGACGTGCGGGCCCGGTTCGCGAGGTGGGAGGAGAGACAATGTGGGGGGCAATGCTCAAAAGTCCACACACGCATCGGGTAATAGGCGTCTTCGGCTTGATGATGGCGTTGTTCGGTACGTCCGGAATGCAGGGTGTAGCCAGCCAATCGGCAGGGGCTTCGACCGTGAAGCCGGCCGTCGCTCCGGGCACCGTTCTACGTTGGGGCTCCTACCTGAACAAGGGGCCTGGTGACACCGATGAACAGGATTCACCGACTCCCGTCGCGTTCGATGCGCCTGTGGAGCAGATCGCCACCAGCAACAGCGCCAGCTACGCACTGCTCACCGACGGAACGGTCTGGGCATTCGGCAACGGCGACCAGGGACAGCTCGGCTCGCTGCCCGTCCAAAGAGAGGCCAGCGCGCCCGCGCAAGTGCAGTTTCCGGCAGGTGTGACCATCGCTTCGATCGGGACCGGCGGGGGGGATGACACGCAGTACGCGATCGACACGAACGGCGGCGCATGGGCCTGGGGCCTGAACGCCAACGGTGACCTCTGCGTGGATAACTCGAAAGTGCAAGACAAGCCGGTCAGGGTGAATGATTTGCCGCCCGTAAAGCAGGTTTCTGGTGCGTCGAACCACGTTCTTTGGCTCACCGACGCCGGGACCGTCTTCGCCTGTGGCTCGGGCGTTTACGGCGAGCTCGGCACCGGAAACACATTCACCGCCAAGACGCCCGTTGAGGTACAGGAACTGCCGGCTGACGATCCCGCTGTTGCGGTGTCAACCGGCCGTGGCTTCTCCGGCGTTCTTACGCAAAACGGATCGCTCTACGAGTTCGGCAACAACTCACAGGGCCAACTCGGCATTGGATCGACGTTCAACCAAACTCTTCCCGTAATGGTTCCTGGGACCTTCTCGCAGGTCTACCTCGGCGGCGACGTCGCGATCGATGGTCACGTCCTTGCGATCACGACCTCTGGTGTCGTGGAGTCTTGGGGATGCGACAGCGCCGGTCAGCTCGGGGACGGAGGGCTGACGAACGAGTCGAGCCCCGTGACTGTGAACGTGCCGGCGGGAGTCACGTTTGCTTTCGTAGCCGCGGGCGGAGAAGCATCAGCGGCTATCGACACAAACGGAAACCTATGGACGTGGGGCAGCAACAGCAACGGCCAGCTCGGCAACGGCAAGGCGACCGGTAGCGAACTGTCCCCGATCGAGGTCGACCAAGGTGTCACGCAGGTTGAGACCACCGCGCACAACGTCATGGACCTCCACTGACGACACGCGTTCGTCAGGCATCTCTTCTCGTGAAGAGCACGCCTCCGACGACGAGTGCCACCGCGGCATAGACTCCGAGAACACCGAGGCCGACCCAAGGGGAGAACACGGGAAAGCCCGTTTCCCTCACCGTGCTCGTCATGTTCCCGCCGATGATCGCCGGCAGGTAGCGCAATACTGCGTGGCGCCACGACATCGGAAATGCCTGCAAGATGAGGGGTGGTATGAGAAGGATGCCCACGAACGCGGTGATCGAGCCCGCCGTGTGCCGGATGATCGCAGCAAGTCCGAGCGCGAGCAGTCCGAGGACTGTCAGGTACAAGCCGCTGCCTATGACGGCCCGCAGCACTCCTGGCTGACCGAGGGTCGCATGCGGCGCACCGGTCGAGAGAATGGCCTGGCCGATGAAGAAGGCCGCGAAAGTAACCAGTTCGCTCACTACGAACGCCAACAATCCGTATACGAGAGCCTTAGCCAGCAGTACGAGCGGTCTGTTGGGAATGGCGCTCAGAGTGGCTCTTATCGTCCCCGTGCTGTATTCGGCGCTCATCACGAGAACCCCGAGGACTCCGATCGCGAGTTGACCGAAGAGGACCCCCAAGAGGCTGATGCTCGTGAAGTCTTGATTCGGATTCGGCGCTGAGCTGTAATGCGACGCTACTGCCGAGCAGCCGAGAATCCCGATGCCGATGATCACTAGGACCGTGGCGATCAAACTCCACGTCGTCGAGCGTACGGATCGGATCTTGGTCCACTCCGAACGAAGCTCACCTAAGAGGCGGTAATGACCTTGGGGTCGCGTCGTCCGAGGATGGACTTCGATGCTTGCTACGGAGGTCGCGTCAGCCACCGTGGAACTCCACACTGTCTTGCGTCAATTCCATGAAGGCATCCTCGAGAGTGGCGCTCTGCGGTGCGAGCTCGCTCAGAGCGACGCCCTTGGCGAGAGCGAGGTCTCCGATGTCCGATGCGTCCATGCCCGTGACACGCAGCGCGCCATCCTCTTCGGTGTCGACTCTCGCTCCTTGCGCGACCAAGGCCTCTCGCAGTACCTCGATGGCCCTGCTCCGCACCAGCACGTATTGGCTCGAGTTCTCGGAGATGAACTCCGAGACGGGCTTTTCGGCTATGAGCCGGCCCTTTCCGATCACAACAACTCGGTCTGCGGTGAGCGCCATCTCACTCATCAGATGGCTGGACACGAATATCGTCCGTCCTTGCGCGGCCAGGCTCTTGAGCAGACGGCGGACCCACCTGATGCCCTCCGGGTCGAGACCGTTCACGGGCTCGTCGAATAGCAACACCCCCGGGTCTCCCAAAAGGGCAGCCGCGATGCCGAGACGCTGCCCCATTCCCAGCGAGAATTTCCCAACTCGCTTGCGTGCGACGCTCGTCAGGCCCACGAGCTCGAGCACTTCATCGATCCGACCCCGCGGAACGTCGTTCGTCTGCGCGAGCATCAAAAGGTGGTTGTAGGCACTGCGACCCGGGTGGATCGCTTTCGCCTCGAGCAGGCCGCCTACCTCCCGCATCGGCCATGGCAGGTCACGGAAACGGGTCCCGTTCACGGTCGCAGACCCAGCGCTCGGATAGTCGAGGCCCATGATGATCCGCATCGTCGTGGATTTGCCGGAACCGTTTGGCCCGAGAAAACCCGTAACCTCGCCCGGAAGCACATCAAACGAGAGCTGGTCCACGGCCAGAACTCTGCCGTAACTCTTGCTCAAACCTCGTGCGCGGATCACAAGACCGTCCGTGCGCCTCAGGAAGTCGAATCAGCTCTCAAACATCTCGGTCTGTGGGGTTCGCGTCAGTGACCCCAGAGCTCCCCGACGATAATTGCGAGAATGATCGGAGCGACCACGCCTACGAAGATGACCCCCACGATCGTCCCGACCGCCATTTCGAGAGCCATGACGTTCTGCTCCTTGCGGGTCGGCTTCGGCTTTACTACCGCCATCCTCGTGCCTCCTCAGTCGGACGGTCCGAAACGATCCGGACGTTGTGAGGATCATAGACAGTCACCCACTCCCACTTTCATGTCGGAACGTTGACCGTCTCGTCCAATGACTCGTCGGTGCAAATTGGCTCCTCCTGTGCCGGTAGGGTGCGTGATACGTCCAACGTCGAACAGCACCCTGCTGTGCCAAGCGTCGAGCAACAGATCGCATCGCTGCGACGTGAGGGATCCTTGCTCGCCGACGGGATCAGCCGAGGAGATCCGGCGAGCTCGGCGCCTACTTGTCCCGGATGGCTGTTGCGAGACGTCGTCCGGCACATCGGCGGTGTTCACCGCTGGGCGACGCGGAACGTGGCGGAGGGGCTCACGGGCCCGGTCAACGACGACCTCGAGGACGTCGCCGGTGGCTGGCCCGAGGACAGCGACCTCGACGAATGGTTCCGCTCCGGATGCGAGCTTCTTGCCCTCACCCTCGAAAACGCTCCAGAAGACCTCGAGTGCTGGAGCTTTCTCCCGGCTCCATCCGCTCTCGAGTTCTGGTCGAGACGTCAGGCGCACGAGACAGCGATCCACCGAGTCGACGTGGAAGCCGCGTCAGAATCGGTGACCCCCTTCCCAGCTCCATTCGCCGCAGACGGCATCGACGAGATCCTGACCGGATTCGCGGCCAGAAAGAGAAGTCGGCTATGCGGCGAACCGGGGAAGTTCGCGGTTCACGCGTCGGACGAAGACCGCTTCTGGGTCCTGGATGTGGACCAAGAGCGCGTCATTGCCCGCAGGGTCAATGCCGACGGGCCGGCGGACTGCACAGTCGTCGGGCCGGCGTCGGACCTGTACATGTGGTTGTGGAACCGTCGTGGGCTCGAAGGCCTACGGGTTGAAGGCGACGCAAGTTGGACGGACCGTTGGCGTAGCTCCCTTCAGGTCCGCTGGAGCTGAGGTACAGGACCGGGAACCTCCAGTTCGTCGCCCTGTTGGACCTCTGCTCCGAGCGTGGGCACCACCCGTTCGAGCCATGTCGGCATCCACCAGTTCGCGCGGCCCAGGATCTCCATGACCGACGGCACGAGAACCATACGGACGAGGGTGGCGTCCACCAGTACGGCCACGGCCAAGCCGAGCCCGAAGACTTTCAAGATGTGGAGCGGGTCGTTGATCACGAACGAGCCGAAGACGCAGAACATGATGGCCGCCGCCGCCGTGATGACCCTCGCAGTAATGGCCAGGCCGTCGGCGACCGGTACATCATGCGCGCCGAGCCGATGTCGTCTGCGCCCCGTGAGGAGATCGCACGTTGGGTCGGACCGACTCTCGATCGGTACATGTTTGGCGCAATAGACGTCTCCTCTGCTCCGGTGACTAAGACAACACGCCCGACGCGTCGCTCTGTGGCGAAACGCGCGGTGGGTGAGGCCCCTGCAAAGAGCTCAATCAGCCGCGAGAACAGTAAGCAGCAGAGGAGCGAAAGTCGGGCTGCCACGACGCGTCGCCGGTCGCGGGACTGAAGTCGCCACTTTCAGGGTCCTGGCGGTACTCAACAGGCGAAGGTTCGCCGGAAGCGACTCTCTCCAGAGAATCGAGAAATCGTTCGATGTCCTTTTCGGTGACGTTCACCCCCGCGCTCGCCCTGACGGCACCCGGCATGTTGCTGCGATCCCCTTGCACAACTTGTTGACGAAATTGGGTTACATCCCTTTCGGAAAGGCCCAAGAGACGGATCAGATACGGGTGAGCGCAGAAACAACCGTGTCGAACCCCGATCGCATACTCGGCCGAGAGGCGCGCCGCCACAAGTGCGTGTGACATCCCTTCGATCTCGAACGCCACCGTCGGAATCTCGGCAGTTGAGCGATTGGACACCGAGGGACCTAGAACACGAACGCCGGCGATCGATTCGAGGCCGCTGTGAAGCATCCGGGCGAGGCTGCGGTCGTGTTCGACGAGCTGAGGCCAACCCGCTCCGGCGAGAGTCTCCATCGCAGCGTGCAGAGCCACCGCGCCGACCACGTTCGGTGAACCAGCTTCCTCTCGATCCGGAGGGTCGGTCCAGATCACTCGATCGAGATCCACGAGCTCGACGGCGCCTCCACCCACGAGAAATGGATCGCCTTCCTCGAAGGCGGAGCGAGGCCCGACAAGAACCCCGCAGCCGAACGGTGCGTACATCTTGTGGCCGCTCCACGCGACGAAGTCCGCAGACCGGGGCAATGGGCGGTGTGGTGCGAGTTGGGCGGCGTCCACCAAGACTCTTACCCCGACGGCGTGCGCGGCAGCGATTATCTCGTCG
>DASPVS010000401.1:0-3273 GCA_035622235.1 Acidimicrobiales bacterium
GCGCCGCGCGTACGCAAGTTGCGTCACCGCAGCGGCGTCGGACGCGCGCAGAGGTTTACGCATCGCTCCGGGGAAGGGCTCTGCGGACGTCCCACGGCGCAGCGCCGCGCGGCCGTCGTCGCGAAGACCGCTGCGTCGACCTTCGTACTCCTCGACGTCGCCTCGCCCGAGTATCCAAGGAAGTCGAAGCGCCGGGAGGCCCTCTTCGGGATCCGAGCCCGGCCCCGAGGTGTCGTAGAGGAGCACGGGCTCGTTCGACCCATTTGGCTCGTTCGAGTCGTCCCCGACCGATCTCGAAGGTGCCGGCGAGTCGGAAAGAGCCACTTCGATGAAGGGCACCCGCACGCCCGCACTGTCACTCTCGGCGTAGACCTTGCGCCGCTTGGTGGTTTGCATTTTCGCCCTCCCTCCGCCGGCATTACCCGGATCAGGTTCTACGGTCGACACCGGCGAGGTGCCCTCTCAGCCCGGTTCCCCGAGCTCCCGTTCGTCGTCATTGTCGCGCACCGTTCGGTCGGATGCGCCAGGCCTCCTGTGCGGGACTGGCCCGGCCCCCCGTTGCGGTGATGCGCCGGGCCTCCGGACCGGACATCGCTCGGGCCCTCCGGTACGGGGATGCGCCGTGCCTCCGGACCGGACATCGCCCGGGCCCACCGGAGCGGATATATCGTCCGCTTATGACACGACTCGAAGCAGGAGACAAAGCGCCGGCTTTCAAGCTTCCGGACCAGGACGGGAAGCCTGTGTCGTCCAAGGACTTCGCCGGTTCGACCTACATCGTGTACTTCTACCCAGCCGACGACACGCCGGGTTGCACCAAGGAGGCGTGCCAATTCAACGACAACCTCACGGCGCTTTCGAGAGCGGGAGCGAAAGTGGTCGGCATCTCGCCGGACGGCGCGGAGAAGCACCAGCGCTTCCGGAAGAAATACGGCCTCAAGTTCAACCTCCTGTCTGACGCCGACCACAAGGTGATGCAGTCCTACGGCGCTTACGGCGAGAAGACCATGTACGGGAAGAAGACGACAGGTGTCATCCGCTCGACTTTCGTCGTAGGGCCCGACGGGAAGATCAAGCACTCCTGGTACAACGTCCGCGCCGACGGACACGCAGAGAAGGTGCTAGCAGAGCTGAAGAGCTGAGCCCAGCTACTGTGGCCGCATGCCGCCGGAGAAGCCGCACTGGGCCCATCTGCTCCGAGAAGTCGTCAGGTCGGGCCTTTGCACGGGTTGTGCCGGATGCATAATCGCCTGCCCGCACGACGTGCTCCACTACAACGACGAGAACGGCGTCTACCGACCCTGGAAGGTCGAGGAGGACGGAGGGCCTGAGGACTGCACCCACGGGGTGAAAGGGTGCACGATGTGCACTCGGGCGTGTCCGCGTTTTCGCGACTGGGAGCCCGACATAGACAACTTTCTCTTCGGTCGTCCGCGAAAAGAGGACGAGGTCGCGGGAGTGTCGTCCGACATACTTCTCGCACGCGCGGTGGACCCGGCAGTAAACGAGGCGGGCCAGGACGGTGGGCTCGTCTCCGCGATTTTGATTTGGGCACTAGAGAACGACGTCATCGACGCCGCGCTCGTCTCGGCTCTCGAAGGCGACGGCTCGTCATGGAAGGCGATCCCAGCCGTCGCGCGGACCCGCGACGACGTTCTCGCGACAGCCGGATCCCGTTACACCTATTCCGCGAACCCTCTTGCTTACCCCAGGGCGATCGAAGCCGGAGCCGAGCGGATCGCGCTCGTGGGGATGAGCTGCCAGGCGTCGGTGCCCTCTGTCATGTCGGCTCGCAAAGCAGGCAAGGTCGCGAGACGCCTTGCGCTTTCGATCGGGCTTTTGTGTTCGAAGACATTCGACGACGCGATCTTCCCCGAGCTCTTCGAAGCGAAATACGGCCTCGCTCGCGAGAAGATCGCAAAGATGAACATCAAAGGCGTGTTCCAGATCTGGATGAAAGACGGTGAGTACCACGAGGTCCCGCTGAAGGAAGGACACGCGTGGACCCGCGAGGGCTGCAAGGCGTGTCCAGACTTCGCAGCAGAGCACGCCGACATAGCAACGGGCGGTATCGGCAAGCTCGCGGACTGGACCCTCACCATCGTACGAACCGACCAGGGTCGCGAGGTCCTGGACGGGATGATCTCCGACGGAGTTATCGAGACCCGTCCCGGCGACGACGATCCCGGGGCGCTCGAGCTCTTGCGCAAGCTCGCTCGCACGAGCCGTCGCCGCTGGCCCGAGAGCGGAGCGCGAGGCCCGGGCTTGATCCCTTCGCCTGCGTGAGCCCTTCGCCTGCGTGAACCTCCCTTCGCCTGCGTGAACCTCCCTTCGCTTGCTTGAACCGTCGCCTGCGTAATCAGAGCTGCGCGAGCTCGCGCGCACGGACCAACACCGCGTCGAGCATCGGCTCTGTCAGCTTGCCGGTGAACGTGTTCTGTTGACTCGGGTGGTACGAGCAGACGATCCACAATCCGCCCGGCGACGAAGTGACCACTCCGTGACCGAACTTGGGCCTCGGACGCACTCCGAGCTCATTCGCGATCACCCGGTATGCGAACTCACCGAGCACCACCACAACTCGTAGCTCGTCCAAGAGCTCGAGCTCCCTTCGCAGAAAAGGGAGGCAACGGTCGCGCTCTTCGGGCGTGGGAGCGTTTGCCGGAGGGGCACACCTGACAGCGGCGGCTATGTAAGCGTCTTTCAGCTGCAACCCGTCACTGCAGCTCAGACTTTCTGGCTGATTGGCGAAACCCGCCCGCCACATAGACGCGAACAACCAGTCACCCGATCGGTCTCCGGTGAAAACCCTTCCCGTGCGGTTCCCTCCGTGTGCGGCCGGTGCGAGGCCGACTACGACAACGCTCGCATCGGGGTCGCCGAACCCCGGAACGGGTCGGCCCCAGTAGTTCTCGTTCGCGAACGCAGCGCGTTTCTTACATGCGACCTCCTCTCGCCAGGCAACCAGGCGTGGGCAGCGGCGACACTCGACGATCTCTCCTGTGAGCGCGGCGAGCTGCGCGCGCTTCTCCGAGTCGGTCGGTTTCGGAGGCTGCGCGCGCTTCTTCGAGTCGGTCGGGTTCGGAGGCTGTGACGGCTTCGTCGGACGCGCGGGCTTCGGGTGCTTCACCCCGACAGCGTACGATGGCCCGTCATGCCAGCCCGGCGCTCGAGCGCACCCGCCGTAGCGCTGCTGGTGAGACACGGACGAACTCCCACAACGGGCTCGGTGCTCCCAGGCCGGACGCCGGGCTTGCGACTCTCCGAGGAGGG
>DASPVS010000402.1:0-7765 GCA_035622235.1 Acidimicrobiales bacterium
AGCGCGCCAATGCGCGGGGACGTGGATAAAGCCGATGCCTGAAGAATGGGGCTCCTCGGACGCAACAGATCTTGTGACCGGGCCGCGCCTTGGTCCTGTATTGCAAGCCGTTGCTGTTCACCCAGGACTCTGGGTAGTTGCTTTGTCCCAGGCATTGCGGCTCGCGAGGCCACGGTGGTGGGCGCGTTGGCCTCCCATTCCTACTCCCGATCCCACGTTCTGGCGGTTTCGCGTGCAAACTGCATATGGCGGCGACGGCGACGGAATACCCACCAAAGAAGACGTTCGGGCGTATCTGAAGTGGTGCCAGGCGCGCTATCGCCGGTGATCACGGCCAAGGCGCGAGTAGCCTCTTATCTAATGCCGCTTGGAAACATCGGGGCAACGGGGAAGAGCAGGGCACTCGTGTTGAATGCGACGTTCGAACCGCTCGGCATCGTGTCGTCTCGCAGAGCCCTGTTGTTGGTCCTCGACACAAGAGCGGAGCTGCTGCACGCTACCGAGCGGTTCTTCCGCTCGGAACGTTCCTCTCTGCCTGAGCCGTCGGTGGTCCGTTTGGCCAGGTATGTGAGGATTCCCCACGACCGTACCGTTGCGGTCAATCGGCGAACCGTCTTCGCCCGAGACCGACACAAGTGCCAGTACTGCGGAGCTCAGGCTGAAAGCATCGACCACGTTTTGCCGAGAAGCCGTGGTGGGACTCACTGTTGGGAGAACGTCGTTGCCGCTTGCCGACGTTGCAACACGCGAAAAGAGGATCGGACACCGCATGAGGCGGGTTTGGTCCTGCACAGCCAACCGCGTCCCCCGAGGCAACGCGCTTGGTTGTTGGGCCTCAACGGATACGCCCGGGATGAGTGGGGTCCTTATCTCGGAGAGGAGTCTCTTACCGCGTGAGAGCGGGTTTGCGCTGGCAAATTGAACGTCTCAGTGCAAATGCAACCGATTTGATCCGGCTCTGGGATCAAGCTCCTAGTGGTTCAACACCTCGTATTTCGTTGAACACCGTTACCGGGCTACCAGCAGTGGTGGTTGGCAGCGCGACGCCCGAGAGGTGGATTCGACCCTCTGCCGGACGCGGGACCCCTTTGGGGCCTACGAGTTCGTCACTGGAGGACGTCGAAATCGATGTCGTTCGCCGCAAAAGCGGTGGCGGGGCCGTCGTCGTCTCTCGAGATGCCCAGGTGTGGATCGATTTCTGGATTCCACGCGGTGACGTTCTATGGAACGACGACGTCGTCAATGCGGCCCTTTGGGTCGGAGAAACCTGGGCACGCGCACTCGTTTCTCTTGGTGTCGAGAGATCGGACCTCGACATCCACGCGGGTCGTCTCGTCTCCAGTCGTTGGTCTGACGTCGTCTGTTTCGCCGGGATCGGACCCGGCGAAGTGCTGGTGCGCCGTTTGAAGCTCGTAGGCGTCGCCCAACGACGGAACAGTTACGGCTCGTGGTTCCAGACCGTTTCGCTGGTCGACTGGGATCCAAAAACAATTCTCGCGACACTCGATCGCCTGGAACTCGGGCCCGATGCTCACAAGAGCGTGGAGGCCGAGCTCACAGGAGCCGCCACAGGATTGCGCGAGGTGATTTCCAAAACGAGCGAGACGCTCCAGAATCAAGAGCTGATTGCCCTTGTGGAAAATGCCGTCGTGGCTGCGTTGCCCAGTTGACCACAGAAGCATTGACCACATGAGCATTGACCACATGAGCATTGACCACATGAGCTCGGATGGTTGTGCGAGAGTCACGCTGCGTACACCGCATTGATCATGAAAATTCGCTGTTGAGGCTTACTCTCGGTCCCCGCGCGAAGGCGCTTCGGTCGATACTCTGAGAAGACGTCTCCCGCACCGACAAACGATGAACCGGACGGTTCTTCCGAACGCGAACCGGACGCGCGCTTTACTTACGCCAACGAGCGTACGTTTCTCGCTTGGAATCGCACTGCGCTGGCCTTGATAGCGACCGGTGTAGCGGCAACCCAGCTGTTGCCAGCCTTCCAACTCACCGACGGAAGACGAATCTTGGGTCTGCCCTTGATAGCTCTTGGGGCTCTGATCGCCATCACTAGCTACAGACACTGGCTCGCTAACCAGGAAGCCATGCGACGCGACCTGCCGTTACCCCGATCTCCGATGCCGTTGGTCCTATCGATCGGTATCGGAATCGTCGCGGTCGTCGCTGTGATCCTCGCAGCGTCGGGTAGGGGATAGAGGATCGCCTCTAAGGCCCCAGTGACATCGGACCCTGACGATCTCGAGCTGCCTCGAGGGATGGCACAAGAACGCACCGATCTGGCGCGTAATCGGACCGGCCTCTCGCTTCTCGTCTGCATAGCAGTGCTACTACGACGCCTCTGGCCGCTCGGCCGTACCGGAAGCGTCGTGGCAATGGCGTGTGTTGCGGCCGCTGCGGTCGTATGGGCGATCGCGCTCAGACCTCGAAGACCGCGTTCGGTCGTGCCGGGGATCGACGGGACTCCGATGGGAAGAAAGTCCCTCTATCTCATTTCAGTGGGAACCTTTTTACTGGCGGTAGCCGGGTTCGTGCTGGGGCTTTTCCCCGGCCCTTGAGTCCTGACCAACTCGCGATCGCCTACTGATCGCTCTACCGACCCGATCTCGCTCAAAGCGTCACGCGCCCTAGGCCAACGCCCGCTCCAGCTGCGGGCTCCCAAACCCCGACCGTCCTCTTCGAGACCCCGTGGAGGACAAGTCCCTCTTCAGAGCCTCGGCGTGTTGACGAGTGGAGAATGGTGGCTTAGAGTGGAGGAAAGTGGAGGAAAAGGGAGGATCCCGGGCAGTTTTGGGCACGGGGGGCGTTTTGGGAGCTCACATCGGTGGCACGGTTCTTCGGGAGATACGAGCACTCGCTCGATGCAAAGGGCCGGTTGATCCTTCCGTCCAAGTTCAGGCTGGCCTTCGAGCACGGCGGCTACCTGACCCAGAATCTCGACGGGTGCCTGGCTCTGTGGACGCCGGACCAGTTCGAAGTGGAGATGACGACGATGCTCGAGAGGTCGGTATCGAGTCAGTCGGATCGGAACCTCGTCCGGCTGTGGGCTTCGAACTCTCACGACGTCGAGATCGACCGCCAGGGCCGTCTCGTCATACCTCAACGGCTTCGCGAATTCGCCGGCTTGTCGAACGAAGTGCTCGTCAACGGAGCGATCGATCGGGTCGAACTTTGGGATCTGTCGCGCTGGGACGAGAAGGTGCTCCCCGAAGAACAACGACTTTCCGAAGGCACACTGGACTGAACCGGCACGAACGCAGGTTCATGCGCAGCCCCTCGACTGGCTCGGTGGAAGACTCCTCCTCCGCCTCCTTCCAACCGGGTCGAGCGGGGCACCCTCCCGACGGCATCCCGCCAGTCGAGGGGCTGCGGATGGACTTGGACTTTTCCCACGAGCCGGTGATGGTCGACGAAGTCGTCGAGCTATTCAGCGAAGTGCCGAACGGGCTCGTCGTAGACGCCACGGTCGGAGGGGGCGGTCACGCGTCCGCACTCCTGAGCGCGAACTCTCGGCTTCGTCTGCTCGGACTTGATCGCGACCCCGCGGCCGTGGCTGCCGCCGAAACTCGTCTCTCGGTTTTTGGATCCCGTGCCACTGTCCGTCATGCACGCTTCGACGCGATTCGGACCGTGGGCGAGGACCAGACCTCGCCCACGGGGCCTCTGGTCGGAGTGCTCTTCGACTTGGGCGTCAGCTCGGTTCAGGTCGACACGCCAGAGCGAGGGTTCTCATATCGAAGTGACGGCCCGCTGGACATGCGTATGGATCAAACGGGGGGTCACAGCGCTTCCGAGCTCGTGAACAGCGCGAGTGAGGAGGACTTGAGGCAGCTGTTGGTTGAAAACGGTGAAGGACGTTTCGCCAGGCGGATCGTCGAAGCGATCATCGCCGCCCGTCCGATCGAGACCACCGGACAACTGGCAGAGGTTGTGTCTTCGGCGATTCCGATGCGAGCTCGTTCGCGGAAGGGCCATCCTGCCCGACGCGTCTTTCAGGCATTGCGGATCGCTGTTAACGACGAGCTCAATCAGCTCTCGACGACTCTTCCCACAGCGATCACGAAGCTCATTCCTGGGGGTCGATGTGTGGCGATCGCTTATCACTCGGGCGAGGACAGGGTGGTGAAATCTTGTTTTGCACAAGCAGTTTCCGGAGGGTGCGCGTGTCCACCGGGCCTTCCGTGCGTCTGCGGAGCGGTGCCGATCGCGAGGCTCGTTTTCCGCGGCGCCCGCCGGCCTTCGCCGGCGGAAGTCGAACGTAACCACAGGTCGGAGAGCGCCCGGTTGCGAGCTGTCGAACGGGTCGAAGCCGGGTCCTCGAGATAATGCCCGCGAATGCTCACGGATCTGTCCGCCGAGACCCGCGACCTGGAAGAGGTCCGGCACAGACCCCAAAGCGGGCGCCGCTAAGACTCGTTCCGAGGCGCGCAGGACGAACCTCCCAGCACCCCGGACGGCCTGCGCTCGCTCTCGCGGGGCTGCTGGCCGTGGGGAGTCTGCTGGCGATCGCCGCCGCTCACGCATTTCTGGTGCAGGGACAAGTTCACCTGACGAGGCTCCAGGAGAAGATTTCGGCGGAGGCCGTGACCAATCGGGAACTCCAAGACCGCGTAGCGCAACTAGAGGACCCATCGCAGATCATCAATCAGGCCGAGAGCCAGGGTCTGGTTGCCCCCGCTCAGATCGGCGATCTGCCTCAGGTACCGCTGTCACCCGGGGCTACCATGAGGGACGGGGCAGTTCCCGTGGTCGGGTTGTCGAACCGCTCGACCGACGCCTCGCAGAGAATCGCTCCTACGAAACAGGTCCGGACACCTGACAAGGGCCTCGGCGGTCCTCGCCAGGGTCCTTCAAGGTGAGCGGAGGCGGGTTCTCGGGCCCACGTTCGCAAAACCCGGGCTCCGCACGGCGCACGAGATCGCCTCGGCGAGAGTCTGCGTCGCTTACTTCTTCGGCTTCGCTTACTTCGTCGGCCGGTACTCGTCGACGTGCACTCGAAACGCCTGCCAGGCGCGCGGATCCTTCTCTTAGGGTCGGGGCGCGCGGCTACGAGCGACGCAACCCGTGGTCGCCGCGCACTGCACAACCGGCTGAGAAAACTGTTCAGCGAGGTCGCCGCATACGACTGATGCGCCTCGCGATATTCCTGATATTCCTTGCATTGGCTCTGAGGCTCGTGGCCGTTCAGGGGTTTTCAAACGCAAAGTACGCGTCCATCGGAACAGCCGAAGTCACGACTAGCGAGGATCTCCCTGCCCTGCGAGGAGGAATCTACGATCGCGATGGGGCCGTTCTCGCCATGTCCGAGCCGCGCGTCGACGTGATAGCTGATCCCTTTCTGATCCACGATCCACAAACCGAGGCTTCCGAGCTTGCACCTCTATTGGGTTCTTCGGAGAGCTCACTACAAGTGTTGCTGTCCGATCGCTCAGGGTA
The DNA here is from genome assembly GCA_035622235.1 of Acidimicrobiales bacterium. Classification (GTDB taxonomy): domain Bacteria; phylum Actinomycetota; class Acidimicrobiia; order Acidimicrobiales; family UBA8190; genus DASPVS01. Next base: position 5,452 of record DASPVS010000402.1, read on the forward strand.
CGAAGTCCTGGCGCGTGAGGTCGACGACCCCACGGCCAAAAAGGTTGCAGCGCTCGATCTCGTCGGCATCACGCAACAGCCGGACTCTGAACGCATCTATCCAAGCGGTCAGCTCGCAGCGGCCCTGATCGGGTCTGTCCACTCGAACGGAAGTGGAGCTTCGGGTCTCGAGCTTCTTTACGACGATTTGCTGAGTGGACGAAACGGTGTGGCGACGGCTCAGGTTTCACCGAGCGGAATCGTGCTGCCGGGGAGCAATCACACGACCGGTCCTCGCCAAGGAACCGGCATCGAGCTCACGATAGATCAACCACTTGAATATGTCGCAGAGCAGGCCCTTGGTGCTGAGATAAACGCATCTCATGCCAAGAGCGGAATTGCGATCGTGATGAATACCCACACGGGAGACATCTTGGCAATGGCCAATTTGGAACCCGGTGCTGGCGACACGATCGTGCAGGCACCACAGAACCTTGCCCTGACACGTGTCTACGAGCCAGGCTCTGTTTTCAAGCTCGTCACGTTTTCAGCCGCGTTGCAGGAAGGGCTCATCACCCCGCAGGAGCCGTTCTCCGTACCCAGTTCGATCATGATCGATGGTTCGGTGTTTCACGACGCCGAATCACACCCGACCGAGACGCTCACCGCCACAGACATCCTGGCGCAATCTTCCAACATCGGAACCATCGAGATTGCCGAACGTCTCGGAAAAGAGAGCCTTGCTCAACAAATCTCGAGACTGGGCTTCGGGACCCCCACCGACTTGGACTTCCCTGGAGAGTCGGCCGGGATCGTCCTCGATCCGAACGAATGGGAGCCGACCGACATGGCGTCGACGCCCATCGGCCAAGACGACGCCGTTACAGCGCAGCAGGTCCTCGACATGGTCAACTCGATCGCCACGGGAGGAGTAATGATCCAGCCGCGGCTCGTTCGAGCGCTCGTCGATCCCGACGGGTCCGTTACCTCGGTCCCGGAACCGGCCGAACATAGGGTCATCTCGGCTTTCGTGAGCTCTGAGCTCACCACGATGATGGAATCGGTGGTTCAGGACGGTACAGCCGTCGCCGCCGGAATACCCGGTTACAGCGTTGCCGGGAAGACGGGAACCGCGCAGATCCCCAACTCGGATCACTCCGGATACATATCAGGCGCGTACATGGCCACTTTCGCTGGATTCGCTCCTGCAGACGATCCAGAGCTATCCGCAATCGTGGTCCTCGAGCGGCCGAGCCCCATCTTCGGAGGCCTGGTGGCAGCGCCTGTGTTCTCCCAGATCATGAGGTACGCCCTGCACCGCTACGGCATACCCACGTCGCCAGGGAACATATCGGGCGGTACGGCGACAGCTATCCCGTTCCCGGCGCCGACGAAGGTATCGCCTGCTCAGCAGGCCTCCGCAGCACACTGAGGACGACATCCATGTCGTCGAAGTCCCGTCTGTGGGCACTTGTCGCAGAAGGCGATGCGCCGACAGGTACCATCGCCGCCGAGGTCGGTCAGGTCGCGGACCTACCGCGTCGTTCGGCATCTTTTGAGGCCCCGGCTGTGCGCATGAACGATTTGCTCCAAGAGGTCGAGGTTCTCGAAACACGAGGACGGGTCGGTCAGGTAGACGTCACCGACGTGACGCTGGACAGCCGCGAGGTCGGGACAGGGAGCCTGTTCTGCGCGCTCGTAGGGTCGGCGCACGACGGTCATGAATTCGCCGGTGAGGCGGCTCAACGGGGGGCGGCGGCACTGCTCGTCGAACGACCTCTCCCCGTGGCGGTCCCGCAGGCGATAGTCGCACCGGGCGAGGCTCGCCGAGCGCTCGCGAAGATCGCCTGCGCGCTCGAGGGCCATCCGGCCTCGAGCCTGACCACGCTCGGAGTGACGGGCACGAACGGGAAGACGAGCACGACCCAGTTGTTGCGAAAAATCTTCGAGGCGTCGGGGCGGCCGACCCAAGCGATAGGGACCCTCTCCGGCTCCCGGACGACCCCAGAGTCACCTCAGCTGCAGCGACTGTTGGCGGACGCACGCGATCGAGGGCTCGAGGTCGTCGCCATGGAGGTCTCCTCGCACGCGCTCAGTCAGCACCGCGTCGACGGGTTTCGCTTCTCCGCTGCTGTCTTCACCAATCTGGGACACGACCACCTCGACTATCACAGAACGATCGAGAGCTATTTCGAGGCCAAAGCGAGCCTATTCAGCAGAGAGCACGCTGAGCTGGGCGTTGTGAACACCGACGACCCGTGGGGTCGACGACTCATGGAGATCTCGACGATTCCCATGATCGGGTACTCCCGGCGAGACGTCTCCGAGGTCGAGA
>DASPVS010000403.1:0-6821 GCA_035622235.1 Acidimicrobiales bacterium
ATCACCTACCTCGCGGGCCGGCTCATCTACAAGCTCCGCGACATCCTTCTTTTGATCGTCATCGCAGGGTTCATCGCACTTCTCCTCAATCCTCTGGTCGTCGCTCTCCAGCACTGGCGCGTGAAGCGCAGGGGTTACGCAGTCGCAATGGTGACCCTATGGGCGGTACTCGTGTTCGCGGGACTGGCGGTGGCGTTCGGGTACCCGCTCGTAAACGGGATCACGCATTTCACCGAGAACCTTCCGAGCTACATCAACAAGGCCGAACACGGAAAGGGTTGGATCGGCCACCTCGTCTCCAAGTACCACGTCAAATCGTGGGTGGACAAGAACATCGCACCGAAGCTCACGAGCTACGCGCACAACCTCTCCAAGCCCGCTCTGAGCGTCGGAAAAGGGGCCCTTTCACTGATCGTGTCGCTCTTCGTGATCTTCACGCTCGTGCTGCTGCTACTTCTCGAAGGCCCGAAGCTGCGTAGGGGACTTCTGTCGATGATGGAACCCGAGCGCGCGAAGCGCTACTCGGGCATTGCAGGAGAGGTCAGCCGGTCGGTGACCGGTTTCATGCTCGGCAACTTCATCACGTCGCTCATCGCAGGGACGGTCGTCTATGTGACGCTCCTCCTCCTCGGAGTGCCTTTCGCTCTCCTGTGGGGATTGTGGGTGGCCTTGGTGGACTTCCTGCCACTCGTCGGGGGGCTCCTGGCAGGGGTTCCGACGGTGCTCTTCGCGGCCGTGCACTCTCTTCCCGCCGGAATCGTGACCCTCGTGGTGTTCCTCGTGTACACCCAGGTCGAGAACCACGTCCTGAACCCCGTTGTCATGAGTCGAACGGTTCGAATCAACCCGCTGCTCGTGCTCATCGCGATCCTCGTGGGTGCCAACATCGGCAGCGTCGTCGGAGGCATCTTCGGGGGATTCGTAGGAACGCTGCTCGCGATTCCGGTAGCAGGCTCGATCCAGGTGATCGTCCGTGAGATCTGGAAGGCAACCGAGCCTGAACCTCCTCCAGACGCCGACGACCGCTCCCAAGCAACCCCCGGAGGTGCCGCCGCGGGTGCGACTCGGGGCGCTTCAGAACAGGCGATCTCAACAACGGAGGCGTCGACCGCCTCCGCCGAGACCGCCGCGGGCTCCTCGCAACCGCAAGGACCTCCCGGCGAGCCTTCCAGCCGCAACCCGGCGCGGATCCCGTAACATGTCTGTAATGCGCGTCCTCGTTTGCCTTCCCACGTACAACGAGTCCGAAAACATCGACGAAGTCCTCCACCGGATCCGTGCAGCGCTCCCAGAAGCGGGCGTGCTCGTGATCGACGACGGCAGCCCGGACGGTACCGCAGATCTTGCCGAGAACGTCGGCGAGGAATTGGGCCAGATCTGGGTCCTCCGGAGGTCTGCCAAGTCGGGGTTGGGTAGCGCGTACCGGGCTGGGTTCAGGTGGGGACTGGACCACCATTGGGACGCGCTCGTCGAAATGGACGCGGACCTCTCTCACGATCCGGGTGCTTTGTCCAGCCTCATCGCGCCCTTGGAGGAAGGATTCGATCTCTCCATCGGATCGCGCTACGTGCTCGGTGGATCGATACCCAATTGGAAGTGGCACCGCCAGCTTTTGTCGCGTGGCGGCAACGTGTATGCAGCGATGATGCTCGGTCTGCACGTGACGGACTCCACGTCTGGATTCCGGGCTTATCGCGCCGAGATCCTCGAAAAGCTCGACCTCGCCGGGATTCGAGCCGAGGGCTACGGGTTCCAGATCGAAATGGTGCACGAGGTTCTCGAGCACGGCGGCCGCGTCGTCGAGGTGCCGATCCGTTTCGTCGACCGCGCGGTTGGAAAATCGAAGATGTCGATGTGGATCGTCGTCGAAGCACTCGGCCTCGTCACGTGGTGGGGAGCGAGGCGACTCTGGCGGGCATCGAAGAGAATTCGCGCCGAGGTCGCCACGTCGTGACTTCGAACGGCCGGATCCTGGTCGTGGACGACGAGCCGTACATCACGGACCTGTTGGGTGCCGCGTTGCGGTTCGAGGGATTCGAAGTCGACACCGCCTCGACCGGGGCGAGCGCCCTCGAGCAGGGGAGGGGAGATCGTTACGACCTGATGCTCCTGGACGTGATGCTCCCGGACATCGAGGGAACCGAGGTTTGCCGAAGGCTCCGTGCAGAGGGGAGTGTTACGCCTGTGCTCTTCCTCACCGCCCGAGATACGACCGAGGACAAGGTCGCCGGATTGCGTGTCGGTGGCGATGACTACGTGTCGAAGCCCTTCAGCCTCGACGAGCTCGTAGCGCGGATCCAGGCGGTCATGCGCAGGACGATGGTTCAAAACGGACAGCTCGAGGATCGACTGATCTTCGAAGACCTCGTCATGGACGAGGGGACTCGGGAGGTTTGGCGACAGGGTGCCCTCGTCGATCTCACGGCTACGGAGTTCAACCTGCTCCGTTGTCTGATGCTGAGCGCCAGGAGGGTCCTTTCAAAGTCGGACCTTCTCGACCGAGTCTGGAACTGCGACTTCGACGGCGACCCCAACATCGTGGAGACGTACATCAGTTATCTCCGGAAGAAGATCGACTGTTTCGAGCCGCCCCTGATCCATACGATCCGGGGGGTCGGTTATAGCCTGCGGCTACCACGAGAGCAGGATTGACAGCCCGTGTCGCTACGTCATCGTCTTGTCGCCGGAATCCTCGGCCTGCTGCTCATAGCCGTTCTCGCCACTGACGTCGTCACGTACTCGTCTCTCAGGTCGTTCCTCGTCGGCCGCCTCGACGAACAGATCAGCGTCGCGCAAGACCAGGGCGTCAATTACATAGAAAGCGCCTACGTCCACGACGCTGCTTCGGGTAACACGCTCGTCAAGACGAACCCGTCCGAGTGGCTGGCCAGGCTTGGCACAACCGCCTCTCTAGACCCGGATTTTCCGGAGTCGGATCTTGCGAGCTCCGGCGCGCAAACCACTGCCCCGCCCACGGCTCGGGGTTCCGCGGGTCTGGCCGGGCAACCGGCTCGTGGCCCGCGGGCTACCGGTACGCCGGCCGACACTTCCTCCCCGCAACTTTCTCGTCTGAACGGTGCCGCGCTTTCTGCTCGGATCAGTCCCGATGTTTATGTCGTGGTCACCAACACCGACGGCTCGCCTCTCTACACGCGTCCTTCAGGTTCTGATACCTATCAGGACCCGCCACCCGTGATCTCGGGGGACATCCCGGTAATCCACGGGCCCCGCAAGCACAGGTTCGGGGGAACCCAAGGACCGTACTTACCCGACCAGCCTTCGTTTTCGATGTCTTCGATAGGCACGTCCGGCACCCAGTACCGTGCGCAGGCGGTATCGGTACCCGGCGGGATCCTGATCACGGCAAGTCCGATGACACCCGTAATCGCGACGCTCGGGTCAGTCGTCCACGTCGAGCTCGTGGTGTCTTTGGTGGTGATGCTCACAGCTGTCCTCGTGGCTCTGGCTGTTGTGCGTCTCGGGCTGAGGCCGCTCGACGACATGACCGAGACCGCCGGTGCTATCGCAGCGGGTGACATGACGCGCCGAATCCGCTGGACCGACGAGCACACCGAAGTCGGGAGACTCGGTCAAGCGCTGAACGGAATGCTCAGTCAGATCGAGGCCGCGTTCAGTCAGAGGAAGTCATCAGAGGCGCGCCTTCGCAGGTTTGCAGCAGACGCATCGCACGAGTTGCGAACTCCGCTCACTTCCATAAGGGGTTACGCAGAGCTCCTGCGAAAAGGTGCGATCACGGACGAGGACGGTCGCCGTCGCGCCGCGACCCGAATCGAGCACGAAGCTGCGCGCCTCGGTGTAATGGTCGACGATCTCTTGTTGCTGGCTCGGCTCGATCAGGGACGACCACTCGAACGCGAAGCGGTCGACCTACGCCAGATCGTGACCGAGGCGGTCGAGGACTTCCGGGTCGTGCAACCCGAGCGCACGATCGATCTCGATGTGAACGGGCCGGTGCTGGTGCTCGGCGACTCCGGAAGGCTCCGCCAGATCGTCGACAACCTGGTTCGAAACGCCATCGTGCACACTCCGGTCTCTGCCGCGGTCCACGTGGCCGTTCATCGTGAGGGTGACGACGGGGAGCAGGCCGTCATGACTGTGGCGGACGAGGGACCGGGCCTAGAGCCCGACCAGGTCTCTCAAGTCTTCGACCGCTTCTACCGCTCGAGCGCAGCCCGCACCGGCGAGGGGTCCGGACTTGGGCTGTCGATCGTCGCCGCGATCGCGAAAGCCCATGGTGGCGAGGCGAAGGCCGAGTCCGAGCCGGGTCGAGGAGCTCGTTTCACGGTCCAACTTCCAGCAGATCCCTCCGATCCGGGAAGACCGGATCGGTCCGTTAGTGACCAAAACGGGGACTTTCCCGGTCAGAAGTCGCCGGAAGCTTCCGATGAACAATCTGAAGAGGTGCCCGTCGGAGCCTCGCTCGGGCAGGAAAGCCTCGAGCAGGAAAGCCTCGGGCAGGAAAGCCCCGGGCAGGAAAAGCTGGGGAATGAGAAACCCGGGCAGGAAAAGCCAAGGCAGGAGAGGCCAGGGCAGGCAAGCCCTAGGCAGCAGAGAAGAGTACGCCGGGAACGACGAGTCGATGAAGGGGGAGAGGAACAACGTACGGCGGGACAGCGTTGTGAGCAGCGAGATGAAGACGGGGTTCGAGGGAGCGGCGAGTCACAGCTCGAGGGGAAAGAGGTCCCCGAAGGGGTCGGCGCGTCCCCGCGGGGTGGTCACTGACCTAGGGACTCGAACAGACGTAACTGAAAGCGGATCGGGGCCACCGGTCCTTCTCGTCCACGGGCAGCCGGGACTCGCAGAGGACTGGAATGCGGTCGTGGAGCTTGCGCGCCGTGACCATCGAGTGATCGTTCCGGACCGGCCCGGATACGGAGCCGCTTCAGGAGAGCCGACCTCGATGGCGGAGAACGCGAGGATGCTCGCTGAACTGATGATCGAGCGGGATGCCGTGCCCGCGACGGTTGTCGGTCACAGCTACGGCGGTGGGATCGCCTTGTTGCTCGCCGCGCAGCGACCTGATCTCGTTACCGGGCTCGTTCTCGTGGGCAGTGTCGGACCCGCGTCGGGACTGGGAGCGATCGACCACCTTCTCGCAAACCGCGTCGTGGGCGAGGCCATGAGCGCAGCCGGATTGATAATCCTCGGCCGGATCCTCCCCCGGCTCCGTCCCGCGGCCCGGATGGTTCCGGGTCTGCCGGGAGAGTGGCTTTCTGCGGTCCTTCCCGACGGCCGTTACGCGGCTGTGACCGACGGAAGGACCGGTTCCGAGATGAGCCTGCTGAGGGCTTTCGTACGTGAGCAACGTGCGATGCTCGAGGAGATATCAACGGTGGAGGAGCAAGCCGCCCGCATCTCCGTTCCGACTGTGGTCGTGGCGGGCAGTTGGGACGTCGTCGTTCCGCCGTCGACCGCGAGTTGGCTCGCTTCCAACATCGATCGTGCCGAGCTCGTGATCGTCGATCACGCCGGACACTTCATTCCCCGGGACCGTCCCGACGTCGTCGTCGAAGCTCTGAGCCGAGTCGAGGACACCGGTCCCCCCGGAGAAGCCGCTTACCGCTAGGGGTTCGTGCTTCACCCGCTTTTGCGACTCGAATAGTCCTCGAATAGTCCTCGAATAGTCCTCGAATAGTCGAAGCAGCGACGAGGCGCGAGACTCGCTTCATGGCCATCGATTTCACGTTTCCGCCCGATGTCGAAGACGCGCGCGAGAGGATGCGCGCATTCGTCGACGGAGAAGTAAGACCAGCCGAAGAGAGTCTCACTTCGTCCAAAGGGGGCCGGGGAGAGTGGAGGGCCGAGCTCGATCGGCTGAGGGGACTCGCGCGAGAACTGGACCTTTGGATGCCCCATATGCCCAGAGAGTGGGGCGGCATGGGTGTAGGGCCCACCGCGTTGGCGGCTGTATCGGCCGAGGCCGCCAAATCGATGTTCGGCTCTTACGTGATCAACTGTTACGCCCCTGACGAGGGGAACATGCACACGTTGCTTCACTGGGGGACCGACAAACAGAAAGAGACCTACCTGCGACCGATGTGCGAAGGGACGTTGCGCTCCTGTTTCGCCATGACCGAGCCCGACGTGGCGGGGTCGGATCCGACTCTGATGCAGACGCGCGGAGAATTGGACGGCGACGAGTGGGTGATCAACGGCCACAAGTGGTTCATCTCGGGCGCGCGGGGCGCTTCTTTTGCGATCTTGCTGGCCCGAACAGAGGACAACCCCGAAGTTCCGCAAGCCGCCACGTCTGCGTTCATCGTCGAGCTCCCCGATCCCGGGTTCGAGATCGTGCGTGACGTTCAGACCATGGCAGGTAGCCACAACCACTGCGAGATCCGGATCAAGGACCTCCGCGTTCCCGACGAAAGGAGGCTCGGTGAACGCGGCCAGGGACACCGTCTCGGCCAGTACAGGTTGGGCCCGGCCCGTCTCGCGCACTGCATGAGATGGCTCGGCCAGATCGAAATCGCGCTCGACATGATGGTGGCGAGATCGACCGAGCGTTACTCGCACGGTTCGTATCTCAGCGAGAAGCAAGGAATCCAGTGGTTGATCAGTGAGTCAGCGATCGAGCTTTATCAAGCGAAGTTGATGGTTCTCCACGCGGCTTACAGGATCGAGCACCAGCTGCCATTCGTAACCGAGGTCTCCATGGCGAAGCACCACGTCGCCAACACCCTTTGGAATGTCGTCGATCGCGCCGTCCAGGTGCACGGCGCTCTTGGCTATTCGAAGGACTCGCCGCTATCGGACATGCTGCTCCAGGCCCGTTGGAGTCGTTTCGCAGATGGAGCCGA
>DASPVS010000404.1:0-2616 GCA_035622235.1 Acidimicrobiales bacterium
GAGCACCTCATGGCCACCCGTCGCGAACTGTGGGTGCAGCACCTGCTCGAGGTGATCGGCGCTGACTCGCTGGACCGCCTCCGCTCTCGTGAGCCGGATGTCCGCATCACGCGTCATGTCCACGGCCATTTTCAGCGCTGCGCGGCCGGTGCGCTTTCCGACCCTCGTCTGCAACATCCAGAGCTTTCCCTGCTCGATGGTGAACTCGGTGTCGCACATGTCGCGGTAGTGCTTTTCGAGGCGGCCGAAGATCGTCGTGAGCTCTTTGTGGATCGGCGGGAACTTCTTTTTGAGAGCGCTCAACGGTTCGGTGTTGCGGATGCCCGCCACGACGTCCTCGCCTTGCGCGTTGACGAGAAAGTCCCCGTACTCGCCCTGGGCGCCGGTGGCCGGGTCGCGTGTGAAGCCGACGCCGGTCCCGGACTTGTCGTCACGGTTGCCGAACACCATCGCCTGCACGTTCACCGCAGTACCCAAGTCGTGCGGGATCCCCTCGTGCTCGCGGTACGCGATCGCCCGAGGTCCGTTCCACGACCTGAACACGGCTTCGATGGCGCCCCGAAGTTGATCCGACGGGTCCTGGGGGAACGCGGAGCCCGTGTGCCGCTCGACGATCTGCTTGTACGAATCAACGAGGTAACGAAGAAGCTCGGTAGGAATACCTGCGTCCGATAGGGTTCCTGCAAGCTCCTTTGCAGCATCGAGAAGGACGTCGAATTCCTCTCCGGGCACGTCCAGCACGATCCGCCCGTACATCGCCACGAACCGCCGGTACGAGTCGAACGCGAACCGCTCGTCGTCGGTCTGTTTTGCGAGGCCCTCCACCGAGTCGTCGTTGATACCGAGGTTGAGGACCGTGTCCATCATGCCGGGCATCGAGAACTTGGCGCCCGATCGAACCGACACGAGCAACGGGTCCGCCGCATCTCCGAGGCGTTTGCCCATCACCTTTTCGAGGCGAACGCGAGCCTTCCGAACCTCCTCGGTCAACCCCTCGGGCCAACCGTCCTCCATGTACGCACGGCACGCGTCGGTCGTGATCGTGAAACCGGGAGGTACAGGCAGTCGCAACACCGACGTCATCTCCGCCAAGTTCGCACCCTTGCCGCCGAGGAGGTCCTTCATGTCCATGGGGGGCTTGCGGTGTGCGTGATCGAAGTCATATACGAACGGCATTGAAAGTGCTCCTCACGAGAAGCGAGTCAAGAAACGGGTCAACAGGTCAACAAGTCAACAGGGGTTAACAGAACGAGCGTAGTGGGCTTGGTGGCCCCGTCAGGCGCTGATCAGCAGCCGGGTAGGGCCAACCGGTCCTGGATGTGGCCGGCAAGGTCCTCGATCGGGACCCGCGACTGCTCGGTGCTGTCGCGGTCTCTGATCGTCACGGCTTTGTCCTCCAGGGAGTCGAAGTCAACCGTCACGCACAGAGGCGTTCCGACCTCGTCCTGGCGGCGGTAACGGCGCCCGATGGACTGCGTGACGTCGAAGTCACACATGCAGACCGGCTGGACCCGCTCGAGCACTTGTCGGGACAGGGGCACCAACCGGTCGTTCTTCGACAGCGGGAGGACTGCCACCTGGTAGGGCGCGAGCCTCGGGTCGAGCCGCAGGACCGTCCTCTTCTCGCCACCCACCTCGTCCTCGTCGTAAGCAGCAAGCAAGAACGCGACCATGGTGCGAGTGGCGCCGGCCGCAGGCTCAATGACGTAGGGGACATACCGCTCGCCTGTGGACTGGTCGAAGTACTCGAGGCGTTGACCTGAATGGGCGCTGTGAGCCTCGAGGTCGTAGTCGCCGCGGTTCGCGATCCCCTCGAGCTCGTCCCAGCCCCACGGGAAGGCGAATTCGACGTCGGCCGTAGCCGTCGAATAATGCGAGAGCTCGTCAGGGCCGTGGTGACGCAGTCGAAGTTTGTCCGCGGGCATCCCAAGGTCTAGGTACCACTGCATGCGTGCTTCGGTCCAGTACGTGAACCACTGATCGGCCTCTCCCGGAGGTACGAAATACTCCATCTCCATCTGCTCGAACTCGCGCGTGCGGAACACGAAATTCTGTGGGGTGATCTCGTTGCGGAAGGACTTGCCGACCTGCGCGATACCGAACGGAGGCTTCTTGCGGGTCGTCTGCAGGACGTTCAAGAAATTGACGAACATCCCCTGTGCAGTCTCGGGCCTCAGGTACGCCACGGTTCCCTCGTCTTCGACAGGCCCCGCGTACGTCTTGAACATGAGGTTGAACGCGCGTGGTTCTGTCAGGTCGTGCGATCCACAGTTGGGACACGCGTCGCCGATCTTGTCGGCGCGCCACCTTTCGTGGCAGCTCCGGCAATCGACCATCGGGTCGGTGAAGTTCGCCAAGTGGCCCGATGCTTCCCATATGCGTGGACTCGAAAGGATCGCCGCGTCGATTCCCACGACGTCGTCTCGCAGCTGCACCATCGAACGCCACCACGCGTCCTTCACGTTGCGGAGCATGAGCACCCCGAGCGGCCCGTAGTCGTACGTCGAGCGAAATCCCCCGTAGATCTCGGCCGAAGGAAAGATGAACCCACGTCGCTTCGACAAGTTGACGATCCGCTCCATCAGATCGTCTTTAGCCAGATCGTCTTTAGCCAGA